>NZ_CP027786.1:906991-1209321 GCF_003795145.1 Tetragenococcus koreensis
ATAAATTTCTAGCTAGAAAAAAGACAACAAAGTTCACTACAGTTGTCATTCCGCCGAAAAATAGATAAGTAATTATTTCTCGCAATTTTTTATCTTCTTTTATTTTTCTTATTAATTGTTTCAATTTGCCACCTCACAATCCAGTATCATACCATTAATTCACGCGATTTAAAGTAAAAATATATATTTTTACTTTAATTATAACAAACTACCTTTACTGGAACTACTACAGGCCACTCTTTTCTATTTTCTATAGTAATTCCTCTAATTATTCAGTCTCTGAACAAATATTAATAAAGACTAAAGCCTTTAAAAGAAGAAAAGTATGCTATGATGCAATTATAAACAACAACGTACTTTAACGGTTTCCTAAAAAATAAGGCAACAGCTAAAAAACGAATAATTCTTCTTGTTTTCTCACTTTTAGTTAGATAAAATGGAAGGTATGAATAAAACTAATATTAAGAAGGTTAACTTATGACTTTGCTGCAGCTAGCAAAAAACTCAATCATGCATTTTAATAAATTAAAGGATGCTAAAAATATTGGCTTTGGTAAAATCATTATCTATTTATTATTATTAAGTCTGATTGCAGCTATACCTATTACGCTACAAGTTCGAAATGTTTTTTCGGACATTCAGTCAGATGGCGCAGAAATTGCCGAACAGATTCCTGATTTCACCATTGAAGATGGTCAAATACAAACAGAAGAACAGCAAGGCTTTATTTATCAGACGGACTCGATCATTTTCACTTTCGATCCAGAAGGACAACGAACAGCTGATGACATTTCCACTGATATGATCGGTAACTTTTTAAGTGTAGGACTACTACAAAACGAAGCTGTTTTAAGTCTACAATCAAATGAAGCCACAGAATCCATACTTGGAGATAATCAATTTGAATTTTCTTATACTGATGAACAGTTTCAAAATTTATCAGGCGAAGAATTGCGTAATGAATTAAGTCAAAGTCAACTTCCGTGGTGGACGCCGTTAATGGTTTTACTTGTTGCTACCTATCCTTCTTTTATTAACCTGATTGTTACTTTACTGATTGCATCCATTATTGCAAATCTATATAGTCGCATCCGTCGTGTTAAGAATCGGTTCTTGGATAATTTAAAAATAATGATCGCCAGCGCTACCTTACCGATCATTATAGGAGCAATTATCAATTGTTTTTCTGCAAGCTTTGACAGTACGACATTTGTTGCCATTCTATCATTCTTTATCTTTACACAAGCGACCAAAAGCGCTAAAAAAATCGAATAAATTGCAGACATTTCCAATTGGTTGGAAATGTCTTTTGTTTTAAAGTATTGTATACTGGGACATAAAGGAGTGAATTTTATGACAAAGTATATTTTATCTAATCGCCCATTTCGCGAAGAATTCGTGCAAAAAATGAAAGATATCGATAGTGATTATCACTTTGTTCTAGAAGACGATTTAAACAGTAAAGAAGATTGGCAAAAAGTCGAAATTACGATTGGATGGCAAAAAAATTGGAAAGAAAACTTATTATATGAAGGCACGCCCTTAAAATGGGTGCAGTCAATTTCGGCCGGGGTTGATTATCTACCACTAGATTTGTTTGAACAATACGGTATAAAGCTTTCAAACACCAGTGGCATCCACGCCCAGTCAATTGCTGACCATTTATTAGCAATTCTGTTCATGCAAAATCGTGGTATTTTTTCTGCTATTCAAAATCAACAACATGCAAAATGGGCACTTGCAGATAATTATGCAGTAATGCAAGATCGGCGTATCTTGATTGTTGGTACTGGGAGGATTGGCCAACGACTAGCAAGTTATTTGGATTTCTTTGCTGCTCAACCTATTGGCATCAATACCAACGGTCGGAAAATCGACCATTTCAAAGAAACTTATTCTTTAGACAAACTAGATGAACAATCAAATACAGCGGATGTTGTTATCAATATTTTACCTTTAACAGATGACACGTATCATCTATACAATACGGAATTTTTCAAAAACTTGAAAGAAACAGCTACCTATATTAACGTCGGCAGAGGGGCAAGTGTTGATACTAAGGATTTATACCAAGCTTTACGCGCCAAAGAGATTGCTTACGCCGCTATTGACGTATTTGAAGAAGAGCCACTACCTGCAGATCATCCGTTATGGAATTTAGAAAATATTTTAATCACGCCACATATTTCTGGCTTTACCCCTCATTTTCAAAAGAAATTTATGGCTATATTCCTCACTAATTTTACTAGTTTCGCCAAAAACGAACAACTCGCAGAAAATGAAGTATCCCTTACTTTTGGATACTAAAAAAGAAAGATGATCCAACTTGGATCATCTTTCTTTTTCTATATCTTTTTCTGTTTCTTTTACAATATAAATCGGTCGTTTTTTGGTTTCCAGAAAGATTTTACCGATATACTTTCCGATAATACCTAAAGATAGTAATTGTAATCCTCCCATAAATAGCACAATGGATGCTAATGACGGCCAGCCAGACGTTGGGTCCCCGAATAGTAACGCACGGATGACAATAAAAATTAATGCAATGATAGCTGCTATACAAGAAAGACCTCCGGTAAATGCGGCCAACGTTAAAGGAGCGTCAGAAAAATTTACAATGCCATCAATTGAGTACTTAAATAAACTCCAAAAAGACCATGAAGTTTTACCTGCAACGCGTTCACGATTCTCATAGGAAATATACTCTGTATTAAAACCGACCCAACTAAATATTCCTTTGGAAAAGCGATTATATTCTGTCATAGATAGAATCGCATCCACCATCTGACGGGTCATTAGTCGAAAGTCACGAGCCCCATCGATCATCTCCGTATCACCAAATTTATTAACCAACTTATAAAATAAGCGGGCAAAAAAACTACGAAGAACAGGTTCACCAACTCTGTCTTGCCGTCTAGTACCTACACAATCGATATCTGACGTCTCAAGACGTTCAATCATTTGTGGCAATAGCTCAGGCGGATCTTGTAAGTCAGCATCCATTACCGTAATTAAATCACCTTGAGTTGCTTGTAGACCTGCATATAATGCAGACTCTTTGCCAAAATTTTTTGAAAAAGAAATATAACGAACACGATCGGGCATTTTTCGATGTAATTCACGCAAACTTTGTAATGTATCATCTTTTGAGCCATCATTTACAAAAATATATTCAATCGAATGCGTGATCGACGAGGCAACTTTTTCAACTTCCCTTACAAAATAAGGTAACGATTCTTGCTCGTTAAAACATGGAACAACGATGGACAGCATACAAAAACCTCCTACTTCTAATAAACATAATTTTCAACCTAATCATACCATTTTACCCAAAAAGAAAGCGAGATTTAAAGCTCGCTTCTTTTTACTAATTATCAGCTTTTTGTTCAACATCATAATCAGAACCTTGCATTAAATACTTGTCATAGTAATCGGACCGTTTCGTCATTTCTTGGTCAAATTTTTCATAACCCATTTGTTCCATTAAAGTCTTTTTATCAGAAAACAAATTTACTCCCAAACCAAGCTCATCACCGGGAATTTGGACATCTAAAGCAGCTAAAGTGGAAGGGTACATATCTACAGCACTGAATAAGCGATTATTATCTTTAAATTCTGTTTTGCCTGTATTTAAAAAGACATTGTAAATACTCCGTTGATAGTTTGGATCGATATCTTCGAAAAAGTCCTTATCCATTGTCAAATGGTCTCCTACTAACACAACGGTCGTATTATCATAAAATGGCTGTGTTTTCATCCATTCAATAAATTCACTAACTTTTTGATCGGAATCGTGAATCACATTGCTATATTGGTCACCAAAAAGATCCGGTGTTTTATCTGTAGCGTAACCATCTTCAAAATGTGTGTCTGTTGTCAACATGGTAAAGTTAAAAGGTTCTTCTCTATCAGCAATGTCAGTCAATGAATCTTTGGCAAAATCAAAGAGCTTATCGTCTTCATATCCCCACCATTCATAATAATCTTCAGGTATTAGTCCTTCTTCTTTCGCCCAATGATAATCACGAACTTCATAATTGCCATGTTGCTGAAAATACGCTTTTCTACCAGCATATTCAGCTTGCGAGCCAATAAACAACATTTGATTATAACCTTCATTTTCTAGTACTTCACCTAAGCTATATACACCAGGGAAAAAAGCACCTGGTTCTTCTTTACCATAAGCATTGACATCTAAAACCCCATTACTCGCTCTTAAAGGAGCACCCGAAGTTTGTGAGACCATAGAACTTGCCGTTTGATTCGCTCCTGGAATTTGCATCATCCCACCTAATTGACCAGAATCATTGTGGGAAAATTGGATTCCCTCATGCAAAGCCATATCAGATAACTCTGGAATGAGGTTTTCCTCTTCAGTTCCTCCAATACTTTTGTCGGCATAACTACTTTCCATCGATTCAAGATAAATATAAACTAAATTTCTCTTCTTTTTAGGAAACTGTAAGTCAACAGTGGCCGGATTAACATAGGAATCATCATAAACCTTCGTATCTTCAAAATAATATGCTTTAACATCTGCATAACCGATTTCTCTAATACCTAAGGACAATCCTGAAGATAATGTTAACACTCCCAAGAAAAGGAAAATAGGTGATAAAAATTTTTTCTTTTTAATTGGTTTATCCTTTTTTAAAGTAATTTGGTGACTCAAGTTTCGCATACCCAAAATGATGATGTCCCTTTGATAGAACAACGCTGATAGTAAAATAATGGTTCGCTTGACTTTTGTTCAAAGGATACAAAAAGAACTCCTTTTGTTTTATAATGGATTTAACGACAAATCTAAAAACAAGGAGTTCTTGCTCTTATGATACACTTAAAAAACATCAAAAATCAATTACCAAATGAAATGAACGCAATTTTTTCTGAACTGAACGTCCTGAAATTTTTACGACAAACCTCTATTTGTAAGCAAAAAGGCTATTCTCCCGCCATTATTTTTACTTTTCTTTTCAGTTTAGTGTTTAAGGGCAAGACCTTGAACCAAGTCCTCAGCGGACGTGAAGCAGATCAATATATGAAGAAAGATACCGTTTACCGTTTGATGAACGATCCGCACAATAATTGGCGTAGCTTTCTGCTTCGTTTTAGTGCTTCTGTGATCGAAAAGATCCATCGATTAACAGATCCAAGTACCCATCTACGTACGCTTGTTTTGGATGACTCAACGTTCTATCGAAATCGAAGTCAGAAAGTGCCTGGTTTGGCGCGCCTTTGGGATCATGCTTTACAAAAAGGTTATAAAGGCTATCGCATGCTAACTTTAGGCTTTTCTGATGGGTACTCTTTTATTCCTATTGATTTTGGATTGCTTTCAGGCAAAAACCAAGTCAATCAAAAACAAGCGGAAAGTGATCAAAGAACGAGTGGGGCAAAACGCTTCAAAGAAGCCCAACGATCTATGCCTGATGTGGCCATTGAGATGGTGCAAAGAGCCCTTGATCAAGGCGTTTACGCCAGTCATGTGTTAATGGATAAATGGTTTACCTCTCCTAAAATGATCGATCGTTTGCATGATTTAGGCATCCATACCCTAGGTATGGCAAAAAATGGCAAAACCCAATATTTTTATCAAAGACGTTTATATAAATTAAGCGAACTCTACCAAAAGTCAATAAAGGAATACTGTCAAGAAGCCATCATTTCCTCTATTATTGTTCAGCCAAGCAGCGGGAAGAACCCCGTCAAAATCGTTTTTGTCAAAAATCGGAATAACCAAAGTGCTTGGTTAGCCCTTATGACAGATGACCTGACTTTGTCATCCCAAGAAATCGTGAAGACGTACTCGGTTCGCTGGGACATAGAAACGTTCTTTAAAGTTTCCAAATCTCTCCTTCATTTGTCACAAGAAACCCAAACGCGCAATTATCAAGCCTTGATTTGTCATACCACCATTGTGTTCACGCGCTACATCTTATTAAGTTGGCAACAACGCTGTGCCAATGACGAGCGGACCTTAGGCGGCTTATTTTATGAACTTGCTGACCAAATAAAAGAACTTGACTGGTCGGTGGCTTTATTAGAACTAATGGACATTTTGCAAGCAGTCAGTGAAAAAGCGAGTCATAAACTACAAGACTTCATTGAAAGTCAACTACAGCTCTGGATCGATACGCTGCCCAATTATATCAAGGCTTATCTACCGAATTTGGTGTGCGAAACTTGAGTTGGTGAGTTGCAAAAAAATAAATAATCATTACGCCAATGTTTGTAAAACAAAAAGCTGAAATCAATGGCTTAGCAATAAATTCTCTGATTTTTAAAGGATCTGTCCCACGCAGAGGTTGACTCATAATATAAACGATCTGATCAAAGCGAACATTTCCCATATCGTGCATAGTCCAATAGCTGCTAGTATAAGCAAGACTACCTGTAAAAATAAAGAGTATTAAAAAAATAAATGTAACCCATTGTGGCTTATTGAAGTAAGTACTCCGTATAATATAACCTCTATTTGAGATAATTATATACAATTGCAATAGACCAAGTATAACAAGAGCCGCAATAATACACATTACCATATTTTGCGGATTATTAATTGGAGAATATAGCAATGCTGGGGGATTCAATAATGCGCGATTAAATGCTCGCCATAAAAGAAACGATAGAAGAATGTATTCTCCACTTAATAAAAGAATATTTCGAATAACTTTTTTATTGCTTTTCGTTAAGAGGCTATAAGATAGCAGGATTAAAAAAATTAAAATAAGTAACATAAACAACATCTTTCTTTATATATTTTTTTAAAATTATAACACAAAAAATGTTGATCATGTGGTTTCTATAAAAAACCAAATGCATTTTTTAGCACTTGGTTTTTTATAGCTAATTTTCTGTAAAAATATATTTAGGTTCATCTAGTTTCTCATCATAATCGACGGTTAAATCATAATTTTTAAAGAACCAATCATCTGCTTCTTCAGCAAAAAAATTTATTCCGTCCATTTCTTTTTCGATCATGGGATGTTCTGGACGATCAACCGACATACCGATCGAAAAACCGTCATGTACTTGCGTACTTCCGTAAACTTTTCCGAAAAACTTAATTCCCATATCGGATTCTAAATCGATTTCTCTTTTAAACCAACCTAGAGCTTCTGGCGTAATCGTTAAATTCATTTAGTACACTTCCTATTCATTTAATTTTTCATCTAATTGGTCAACTTCCTCAGCATTACCTATAACTAGCAAATGGTCATTTTCGCGAACGACTTCTTCTGCTGCAGGAGAAGCAATAACGTCCCCATTACGACGACGAACAGCTACTACAGTTAGTCCAAAGCGTCGACGAAAATCCATCTCTAATAAAGTTTTATTGAAGAACTTTTTATTTCTTACACGAACTTCTGCTAAAGAATACTCATCGGACAACTCAATAGAATCCAAGATGTTGCTAGAAACCATCTTATGAGCAATTCGCACGCCCATATCACGTTCTGGATGAACAACTCGGTCTGCGCCAATTTTTTCTAAAACACGCGCATGGTATTCATTATTGGCCTTAGCTAAAATATTTGGCACACCCATTTCTTTAACCATTAAAGTGACCAAAATACTTGCTTGGATGTCTTCACCAATGGCTACGATTACCTGGTCAAAATTACGGATCCCTAGCGAACGTAATGTTGTCTCATCCTGAGCATTTCCTACAACAACGTGTGTCGCAATATCCATATATTCATTAGCACGGTCTTCATTGCTATCAATAGCTAATACTTCTTGATCTGATTCTACCAAAGTTTGACAAATACTCCCACCAAAACGACCTAATCCGATAATAGCATAATTTTGTTTCATGATGTTCTCCTTTAGTTGATTAAATTATGCTTAAAAGCATAAATCGCAGCTTGTGTACGATCTTCAACTTCTAATTTTGATAATATATTCGACACGTGCGTCTTCACCGTTTTTAAAGTGATAAATAATTCATCTGCAATCTCTTGGTTGCTTCTCCCTTCAGCAATCAACATCAAAACTTCCTTTTCACGAATCGTCAGTTCTTCATGTAGCTGGGCTGCTTCATAAGACTTGCGTTGACTCATTTTATCAGATACTTCAGATTCTAACACACGTTCTCCACGTTGTGTTGCACGAATTGCGTCTGCGATTTCAGCCGCGCTAGAAGTTTTCAATAAATAGCCTGCTGCACCTGCTTGCATTGCAGGATAAACTTTTTCATCATCGATAAAACTGGTAACAATCAGAATTTTTGCTGCTGGCCATTCTTTTAAGATAAGTTGGGTAGACTCAATCCCATCCATTTCATCCATAACTAAATCCATCAAAATAACATCTGGGCGTAATTGGATCGCTTTTTCATAACCTTCTCGTCCATCTTCTGCTTCACCAATAACTTCAATATCTTCTTGAACCAACAAATAAGAAGATACCCCCAACCGGACCATCTCGTGGTCATCCACTAATAAAACACTTATCATTTTTTAAAGCCCTCCTTAATTAAAGGAATTTTTATTTCAATACTCGTCCCTTGTCCTTTAAAGCTAATGACTTTAACCGTTCCTCCAATAGCAGCAATCCGCTCACGTATATTGCGTAAACCATAACTGCCGGCTTTTTCTTTTTGATCTGGATTAAAACCGACCCCATCATCAACCACTCGTAATAAGATATTTTGATCAATCAAATGTAAATACACTTCTAGCTCATTAGCTTTGGAGTGACGTAAGGTATTTGATAATAGTTCTTGCACAACGCGAAATAACTGGTCTTCAATATGACGTGGAATTTTCAGATCTTCAATATCCCAAGTCAAAGAAAGTGTAATTTTCGTCTGCAGTTCGCGTAATAATTGTTCAATTCCCTTCTTCAAGGTCTTATCTTCCAAGTTGACCGGGCGTAAATGCAACAATAAAGCACGCATTTCAGATTGCGAGGTGTTAATAATAGACGAAATCATTTGCAGTTGTTTTTGTTGCGTTTCAGAAATATCCGACCCTTTTGCTTGTTCCGTAACAGCCGACATCATCATCATCGCAGCAAATAACTCTTGTGATACTGAATCATGCAATTCTCTTGCTAAGCGATGGCGCTCACTTTCAAGTATCTCTTCTTTTGTTTGACCATCGATAGAAGGAGATCGAGTATTTAAAGCTTGTAGTTCACTTGACATATCCTTCATTTTTTCTTTAATTTGAAAAATATCTTGATGTATAGCAGTAAGCTCTTTATTTTCATTTGTACCAACAATCGGACGAATTAAAAGCGGATCTTCCAAATTGCCGTTGACTAGTAAACGAATTTTTTCTGCTAGAGGCGTCATTTCTTTTTTTTGATAATAAGTGAGAGTAACAAAAGTAATGAGCCCGCATACAAGCGCAATCCCAACTACATAAAATATAATCGGCATATAAGCAATTCTCACTTGAAATATTTGTAGCCACCATTGCTCTTGTTCTAATCCCAACATGTAAAAAGCCAAAATGATCAACATGGTAAAAAAAGCAAGCAGACTACTGAATGTGGCTAGCATTTTTCGCGTTTTCCTAGCTGTCATACCCGAAACACCTCAATATCACCAATTAGCGTATTTGTTACTAACTTCAAATGTCGTGAACTTTCACTATATTCTTTGCTATAAAGCGTGAGCGTTTCATTTCGTAATTTTGTCTCATAATCCTCAAATAAGACAGCGCCCATTAAAGCAGTATGTTCTAATTGTACACCAATCCCCGTGGGAATCAATATTCGTGTCCGCCCGATTCCCTTTCTAATAAGAACGATATTATCTTTTTTAGGTAAAATTGTATTCCCTAAATCAATGATCGTATCCCCTGATAGCACGTTTAAATTAATGTCATCCCACTCATAAACATGGTCACCAATACGTTCGTTGCCTAACCATTGCTGTTTTTTCTTTTTACCATCATGACTTTCAGACTCTTGTGTTTGAACCATAATCATTTGTTTCTTGTGCCAAAACGCATATTTAGAAAGATCAATACCTGAAATTTCAATCCCTTTGAGTCCTATAAAAAGGATAGTAAAAACCAGCATAAGCCAAACTGCTGGATTGTTAAGCAAGCCAAACAAAATCAAAATAACTCCCAAAAATAATTTGAAGTTACCAGTTTTTAATTTTCTTTTGCGACGTAAAGCAAGGTAAATTAAAAAGACCCCTGAACCTATCAACAAGAGCAAAAATGGGTTTT
Organism: Tetragenococcus koreensis; assembly: GCF_003795145.1. Classification (GTDB taxonomy): domain Bacteria; phylum Bacillota; class Bacilli; order Lactobacillales; family Enterococcaceae; genus Tetragenococcus; species Tetragenococcus koreensis. The sequence continues at coordinate 917,182 of NZ_CP027786.1, forward strand.
GGATTGTTTGCCAAATAACCATTAAAAATAATAAGCTCTCAATGACGAAAAAAAATCGTCCCGGTTTTTTCACATAATTCACCTCTTTTAATTTCTTCTTTTCTATACTTTACTACAAAGCAGCTTAGTACTCATCCGCCTTCCGGCTGAAAAAATAGGAATAAACCTGAAAGGTTCATCCCTATCTTACTTTAGCTTTCTTTTACGCTAACAATTTTTACTTGCATATTGCCATTTGGCGTTTCGATGGTTACTTGATCATTCACCTTTTTACCAATCAAGGCTTGTGCAATCGGTGAGTCATTGGAAATCTTCCCGGAGAAGGGATCAGATTCTGCACTTCCTACAATTTTGTATTCTTCTTCCTCTTCATCAGGCAATTCTTTGAATACAACTGTCTTACCAATGGACACTTCGTCTTTATCAACTTCATCACTATCGATAATCTGAGCAAAGCGCAGCATATTTTCTAATGTTGTAATACGTCCTTCAACAAAGGCTTGCTCATCTTTAGCTGACTCGTATTCCGAATTTTCGGAAAGATCTCCGAAACCACGGGCAATTTTGATTCGTTCAATAATTTCACCGCGCTTCACTGTTTTTAATTCTTCTAATTCTTCTTCCAATTGTTCTTTCCCTTCTGGGGTCATTGGATAAACTTTTTCTTCTGCCATTACTAAAATCTCCTTCATAAATTTTCTTTTGCTAGATGTTTTTCCAAAAGAAATAAATGGTAATCTTTTTAAGTCCACAAAAGATTACCATTATTTTTTTAAATTGTAAACCTAATTTCGGTTTTATTTTGTAAACGTTTTTTAGTCGTCCATATATTTTTCAATCAATTCGTTGTGTTCTTCGTAAGTCTCTGCATAATAAACATTACCGGTCGAGACATCCGCAACAAAGTAGTAATAATCATTATCAGTTGGATTCAACACTGCATCAATTGAATCTTCGCTCGGGTTATCAAATGGACCAGGGCCATAGCCAGTATTTTGATATAAATTATATGGTGAGTCAACTTCAAGATCCTCGTAGGTAACTAATTCTTTATGTTCACCTAAAGCATATAATATAGAAATGTCAGACTGTAATGGCATATCTGCTTCTGTACGGTTAAAGAACACTTGAGCAATTTGCTTACGGTCTTCTTCTGTTACCCCTTCTTTTTCTACCAATGAGGCAACCGTCATTGTTTCTTGCACATTTAGATCAGAATCATCAATGTCATCATAATAGTTTTCCATAATGGAATCAGTCGTTGCAACCATTTGCTGCACAAGTTCTTTCAAACTCATATCTGGTTGATAATCATAGGTTGCTGGGAATAAATAACCTTCCAAACGATAACGTACATCTTCAGCTTCAGCTGCATCGTTTAATAGCTCTGGATATTCCTCTTGCAACTCATTGAAAAAGTCATCGTCATTCATCAAATCAAGAAAATCGTCTTCACTAAACTCTGTTTGTTCGGAAATGTCTGAAGCAATTTCCTCAACATCATACCCTTCAGGAACCGCAATTTTCGCTTGATTAAGCGCACTTTCACCTTTTTTCAAACTATCAGCGATCTCATTGAGGGTCATGCTTGGTGAAAATACATACTCTCCTGCTTGAAAGCCGTCTTGGTTATTAAACTTCATATAATAATTAAAGACCATACCGCTATTAATAATATTTTCTTCTTCTAAAATTTCCCCAATCATTTTATTTGAAGAGCCATTAGGGATTGTTACCGAAATGGATTCTTCGCTATTGGGATCTAACGGTTTGATACTAGACTTCACATAATTATAAGTAGAAAAACCAAAGATCAAACCTACAATCGCCAAGGCTAAAATAATGACTAAAACGATCTTACGCACGACTCTGTCTTCTTTTTTTCTACGGCTTTTACGTTTTTTTACATCTTTTGGTTTATTATTGTTATTATTTGTCTTTTTATTTTTATTTGAAGTTTGGTTGTCTTCTGATTGGTTCTCGTCGTTCAAAACAACGCCCCCCTAATTTGCTTGTTTCTAACTTGTCCTATTATACCTGAAAGTGTATCCAAATAAAATATTTTTTTCTTATTTTCTTTTCTCATATTTTAAATGATGAAGACTTCTGCACAGCATAAACAAATCTTTACTGTTGCTTTTCCAACATTTTATCTAGTGAAGAATCATGGTAGCCAGTAATATTAAATATCGTATCTAAAGGAACGCCATGGTACACTTTTTGTCGATCACCTTGGACACTTCCATTTGGCGGTGTTAGGTCATGACCGATAAATTCATAAGGCAAACGTTTAATCTCTATTTCTTTTTGGTCTGATCGGATTGCTTGTTTTAACTGAGCGATCCGTTGGTTTTCTTCATACTTGTTGACTCCATGTAGCGCAATACAAAATAGAGCTAAACAAAGCCCAAGGGTTAGGGCTAATTTTTTAGTTAAATGACTAGCTAAGTCTAATTTTGTATGAATCACTAATTCAAATAAGGCTAAAGTTAAAAACACATAAGAAGTTAAAATATTTCTTGGACCAAAAGGAGTCACAACTAAAAAAGGAGCTAACAACATCAAGGAAATGGTTAAATAATTAAAAAAATAGCGTTTGCTAACAAATGCAATAGATGACTTGCTAACCACGACGATTAAAGTTACTAAGAAAATAACAATTAAAAGCAATTCAAATATTAAAATAAACAATGGTTGTTGCTGCCAAGATATATTTAATAAGTAACGTAAAATAAAATAACTTGAAGGCAAAAAATACAATACTAATTTTCCTAAGCCTTTGTTTTCAGTTAATAAGTACATCACAATAGTAAATAAAAATAAAAGCAAAGCGTTTTGTTTAACGTACAATTCAGACCACTCTGTTAACAGAGTAGTAAAAAAAGAATGCATATCAACATTTGAAAAACCCCGCATATTATTTTCAATATGGTAAGCGCTATTTGAAAACATGATAAATGCGCCCATAATAGAACCTAGCAACCAACTAAAATAAGGAAAAATATGGTCTTTGAAAAAGATAGCACTTACTAAGCCAATAGTTGCTATCAAAACACTAGCAATAGTCATATTTTCAATAAAAAATTGACACAAACAAGATAAGATAAAAATGCTGCTTAGTGAAAGGATACTATTTCCGTTCTTTTTAACTAACCAAACAATCCATAACAATAGGAAAGTGGATGTATTATAATTAGCAAATCCAGCTAACCATCCATACGTCTGACTATAAAAACTTACGGGTAAGAGTAAAATTACTAAAAAACAGTAGATATATGGAATTTGGCATTTCATAATCTTTCTCATGAAAAAAACAATCCCCGTATTCACTGCTGAATAGATAAGTAAACGAGCAATCATACTCCGTGTGATAATCATTTCGATAATATTACCAAAATACCTACCATTGTATTCATCAAATTTGTTTGCAAGACGAGCCTGCCCGATATCTCCGCCCCAGGCCCAATCGTCTCCAGAAAGAATTAATAATGCGGCAACAACCAAGTAAAAAATAAAAACACTAAGCAAAAACAAAAAATTCCTTTTCTTTGTTATTACTGACTTTTCTCGTTTTTCTTCCCCTCTAACCAACCTACTGTTCGCCCCAACAACGGCTTTATTTTCCATTAATACGTTCTCCTTATAAGTTCAACCCTAGTAAAAAAATGAGGTATGTTTTCGTATCATTTTCACCAAAACAAAAGCCAACATTATTCCTATTGTACCAAGTTTAATCACTAATAGTAATTGCGTACTTACCATCGGATCGTATCCAATAACTAGTTTATTTGTCCCTCTCTTAGATTGAACAACAGGGGCTCCTAAAGTCGTTTTTTGTATTTGTGTCGGATTATAGTGTTTTCCATTAAAATTAATCTGGCTTCTTTCATAAACAACAGCCGGAAGTACGACGTCTCCATTATTACTACCTTCCCAGGTCAGTACAAGTCTATTTTCATCGTCCACTGTCTTTGTTCCATTAAATTTATTATTAACTACTTGCTCATCGTACATCTTATAACCATCCTGCTCAATCAATTCTTCTTGCGTTGTGTTATTTAGTAATGGTAAATAATCGGGAGTAGGCTTATCGATGACTTTAAAAGCATCTTCATATCTTCCGCTAGTAAAACCTCCACGAATCTCATCAGGATCTTCTGTCATAGCCCATGGACCATTATTTCCTGCTGAAGTAGGGTTATCTGTTTCCCAAGCTTCAGCCTTTTGTAGCACTTCTAAGTTAACATTTGAGAGTGTCAAAAACGAAATCATGCACAAAAATGAATAAATAATTTTTTTCTTGCTTTTATCAAAGTTTTTAGTTATTTTTCCTAAGGATAATGCAAAACCAATAAGAAGAAAAACAAAGGCAATTAAAGCAAATCTCCTAGGAAATTGAATGACTTGAACAAAATTAGTGTAAAGCGAAATGTCTTCCCAAGGCAAAAAGTTAGTAGAAAGAACTAAGAAAAATGTGCCGACAATTGTTAGCAATTTTTCTAAAGTAGAATTGTTTTTCCAATTAAAGACTAAATAAAAAATTTGAAACAACATTATACAAGAAAAAATCATACCTAATTCTGAATAAGTATTGTCGCCCATAGTAAAACGCATAGTATAGGATAAGACATCTTCAAAAAACTTAGGGTACACTAGCTCATTTGAAAGATAAACATCTATAAAACCGACTAGCGTATTAATATTCAATAAAATGGTAAGTAAAACAGCAATAAAAAAATTTTTTAGCATTTCTCCTTTGTGTTTAGCTCGCAAAAAACCAACAATATAAAATGGAATACTTGAAAGAATACCAAGAAGCAGTGTTAAATTATGCAAAAAACCGACGCTTGTTACAGCGAGTGTTAACTCTATTGGTTTTATTGGTCTTTCTGGATGTTTAATCACTCTTATAGCTGGTATATAAATAAAAGGAATAAACGCAGCGCCCCAACTCGTCATATTTTGTGACAACGCATAATAAGAGACCATAGAACTACTCATATAAAGAAGAGAAATAAAAATCGAAAACTTATAATTAACCAACGCTTTTCTAGCCAGAGAGAACATTGCTACACCCGCGGTAAAAAAGCAAAGAAATGAGGACAATAACTGGTACCGAAACCAATTTTTGGTTATAAACATTAATAGCCCTTGTAAATATGCAAAATCAGGGCCATATAGAGCATTAACGATTCTACCTGATTGATTAAAGCCAAAGAGAGATTGAAAATAATTAAAATCTCCAGTTTTTATTTGCATATAAGCTTCATAGAAACGATTAAAATGAAACATCATATCGTTTCCAAGTATAATACTATGTTTATAAAGTTGAGGTGATATCATTAAAAAAGCTGCCAAGGCAAAAATAAATAATGCACTAAAGATTTGCTTTTTTGATGAATATTCTTTTTCTTTGTTTACATCTTGATTTTCCCTTAAAACTTCCACCAAAATTCTCCTTTATGAATTTAAAGCTTCTATAACTAAAAACCTTTAACATCATTGAGCAACAAATCATTCTCAAAATTTTCAAGAAGTCTTTAAATTAATTTTTAAAAAACTTTTTATAAACTTTCTCAGCACGGTTAGGGCCGTCTAAAGGAACAAATCGGTTTTGAAAGGTTTTATATTTTTCGCCATAGACATCCCAATATTTTTCCTCCTTAGCAATTGTCCGACATAGATTTGAAGTGTTTTTTACAATCGGACCAGGGGCTTCTTTTTCTAGATCGAAGTAAAAACCGCGCATATCATCATACTCATCCAAATCATAACAATAAAAATAAACAGGCTTATTGGTGTTCATATAATCAAACATCACAGAAGAATAATCTGTTACCAACATATCAGATGCTATCATTAGCTCTTGAATATCTGGGTATTTTGAAACATTAATAATATTGGGTCGAAATTCTTCTGGTATTTTCAATTTACTGGCAACGACTACATGTTCTCTAACTAATAAAACATAGTCATCTCCCAAGCGACGCTCAAAAATTCGAAAGTTAATTTTATTTTTCATAATAAACTTTTTTCCCTTTTTTTGATTGTCACGAAAAGTTGGCGCATAAAGGATAACCTTTTTATCTTCAGGAATACCTAGCTTGTGTCTAATATTTTCTTTTCGTTCTTTTAAATCGTCGGTATAGAAGATATCATTTCGTGGATAACCCAATTCTAATATCGGTCCATCATACAAAAAAGCAGAACGAAATGCTTCTGTAGCATATGGTGAAGGAGAAACCAATGCGCTCCATTGTTTTGTCGCATGCGTCACTCGAGCTAAATACCCCTCATCTCTTCCTGCAATTTGATCTTGATCATGCTGCATTTTTTTCAGAGGCGTGCCGTGCCAAGTTTGCAAATAGTGTGTCTGCTTAGGCTTCGTCAAATACGTAGGGAAATTTTGGTTATTGACCCAATATTTACTGGTAGCTAGGTATTTATAATAACTAGGCGATAACCGCTTAATAATTTTAGTACTTGGATTTACTTTTAATGGTGCGTTATTGTTCATAATCCAAATATAATCAAAGTCTTCACCATTTGCTACCATCTTTTCGTAAATCATGCGTGGACTATCTTCATATCTCTTACCCACTCCACTTTCAAATACGACTTGTTTATCGTTAATTGTTCCAAAATGACTTAAAGATTTATAAAAAAGTTTCATCGTAGGAAAATAATATCTGGAACGTCTGAAACGAGAAAAGACCTTCAATGCTAATGGGTCATTCCTAAAGAATTTTTTTACTTTATTTTGTTCAGGAATATTCTGAATCGCTTCAAATATGCGATCGTTAGACTTACGATCACGAAATTTGATGAATTTATCGGCTTTTTCGATATACTCATCTTCCATTTTAAAATTGTTTTCCCCTACTTTAAATAAATTTTCAATTACTTGATCTTCATCAAACGCAATATCTCCTGGTAATTCATTATCCAAATCCAAGTGAGAAGGGTTTTTTCCCAAAAATCGATTACGATCAAATTGATAATAGACAACTGGCTTATGCAAGAAACTAAAGTCAAAAGCAACACTTGAATAATCAGTTAGCATAAACATACTTTCTTTAATTAAGTCTTGGACATCACGATCTCCTTGTTTGACAATAGTAACAGGTGCATTATCAAAATAATGTACGTAATCTTGCATATTAGGGTGAAGACAAAAAATTAATTCCATATCATATTTCTCGGAGAAATCTTTTAAACGCGGATCAAAAAGTAACTCTTCATAACGCTTAAAATAATTACTTTCTTCAAAAATCTGATTATTCGTGATCCAATCACGCCACGTAGGAATAATCAAAACCTGCCTTTTTAATGGAAGGTCGTTTTTAAATAACGACTCAAAACGCGCTAATCCAGTGGCGACTACTTCATCATCATGATATCCCATATCCACAATAGCAATTTGGCGTTCTTTTTCAGAACTTGTAATAAACAAATCCGTATAAAATTCGTTGACCCATTTCGCATAGATTGGCGTAATATTTTTTGTCCCAAATACACCATGTTGCAAAAAGATTTTTTTTGCTGAAATATTTTTAATATATTCTCTACTACGGATCGGATACAAAGAATCAGGATGGTGTGTGCCACAAATATAATCAGCTTGTATTACTTTTTCAAAATGTTCCTTAGAGCCAAAATCAATAACATTACCAAAAGGAGCAACATGTTTACGTTCTGGTGAATCTTTTTGAATCACATAGTATGCATCGATCTCAGGATGAACGGTACGCAAATACTTGAAAAAATGATACCCATTATCTTGAGCTTTATAAGAACGTTCCCCCACAATCCACACAGCATGATCTTTTGCTTGTTTTTTAACGCTTTTCCAGTTCTTCTTGTGTTGGCGAAAATAATCATAGGCTTCTTTTTCATACTGATTGTAAGTTAATGACAGATTGACACCTTTTAAAGTAAAGTATGGCACTGCTGAAAGCCATTTACTAGTTTTTTCCGAGAAAATAGCCATTTCGCCTTTCATGAAATAGTTCGTGAGAAATCTCGGATTACCAACACGAAATCTTACAGGGTGATCAGTCCCCTTTAATGTTAAAACAAAGAAAAAGTCGATACTTAACTCTTCAGTTTTTGCTAGATTTTCCAGGTATTCTTTTATTTCTATTATAGGTAAGCACCATTTAAAATGATGTCTACGTGCAAAAGAATTTTCTTTTTGATTCTTGTTTTGCATAATTGAAACAGGGAAACTAATGGACTGGTCTCCGCCTCTTTCAACCATTTGAATTTCCCCATGATCAATATCAAAAAAGCGAGTGGTTAAGTTTCCTTGTAACATTAACTTGGTTTCTGTAACCTTGATTTTAGAAATTGTCTTTCTTAAATAGTAATGTCCATTAGAAAGTTCTTTATTTACTAAAAGAGCCAAAGCACCTTTTTTGGTAATATAAGGAACAAAGAGTAAATTGTTCCTTTCATCTATCACATGTTCTAAGTTAGATAATGACCAATTTTTTTTATTTAGTTTGAGTATTTGAGTCATACGCTTAACCATATTAGAATTCTCATTATATTTTAGATACTGTGCTACAATAGTAAACTTATAAGAATTTGCCGCAGAATTATTTTGTTCCTCATCATTTGTATCAATTTCATTATTTTCATTATTTTCATTTTCTTCACTATTTACGTTCATTACATTTTCTTCATCTAATAGTGCCGAATCCTCTTTTTCATTCAAAAATTCAGCAAAATCATTTAAAGAACAGGTGAACTTATAAAGGAAATATCCATCATATTCTTCATAAGATAGAAGTTGAAAATAAAAATGAGTATCTCCCCGTTTTAGGGATACTGTGTATTCATAAGCTGTTTTTTTACTGGTAAATTCAATTATTAGGTTGCTTTCTTCTACTAGATATTTTAAGTTATTCATTGTCATTTCCTTCCAATACCGGTTGATTTATTTATATGAAAATAAGCTATATTTGCATATAATCGATTCAACTTAAAAAATAGCAAAATAATTTAACAAATTAAAAATTACTTCTATTTTAGACCAATACAACTAATGGCTCTAAGTTCATAACCTTTTTTAAAAAAGATTCAATTTCAAAATGATTAGTAAAAGTAGGTCTTTGTTGGATAGTGTCTTGCCATTTTGTTAAATTTTCTGGATTATTAAAAACGTAAAACGAGGAGTCTTTCATATAGAATTTATTCTTTTGTGTATCCTCCTCAGTAAAAAAATGTGAAGATTGTCTATCCCAAAAAATATTATCTTTTATTTTTTTCACTGGATTTCCCGCATTGGTACTATTTGTTTTTATTTTTTTAGCAACAATTGAACCTAACCCTATAATTGAACCAGAACCAATATATGAACCTTTTAGGATGGAAGAATCTTGCCCAATCCAAACATGGTCGCCTATAATAACGTTTTTACTTTCATTGATCCGTCTCTGGTTTTCATCATACATCATATGAACATCAGAGTTACGTATCCAACATCCCGAAGAAAACATTACATCTTTTCCCACAATTATATCCTTTGCCTCAGAGGCTATAGCCGTCAAAGGCTTATTAAAAGAACAACCCTCATTTAAAAATATGAGTGAATTATTATATAACGTAACCTTCATTTCGATTTTATCATTTTTAGTTTTTCCTATATATAATACGGAATTATCTCCATGAAAAGTTACAGTAGTGTTTTTTAATTGTGCGTCTTTGTCTAGAAAAACGTAATTATTCTCTCCTTTAAAAATTATCTTAGAGTTACTAAATTGAATATTGTTAATTTCTTCAGTTACGATAGAATTATTTCTTAAATATTCTTTTTCTTTCAGTGCTGTTATTGTATCCATCTCATACCTCACATATATTTCAACGAAATTAAAAATGATCATTTAGTTTTTGAAAGAGTCACTTTTATTATTTTTGTTTTTAATTTCCACCATAAGCCTTTTTTGAAATTTTTCTAGCAAAGTAATTACTTAATAATTATACCATCAAGCGTTAGGTTTGGATAATTTTTGCTAGATAAGAAAAAGCTTAAATTAATCGTTCGGTGTAGTAAAACCATAGAGTAAAAACATCGTAAATAAACCAAAATGACTAAGCCAAATTTTAGCAGAGAAATTCACGTTAGCTTCATTTCTGTGTAATTTTAAATAAATATTAACTGCGTTCGGAATTTTCTTAACAAAAATAACAAATTTTTTACAAAAAACCTACTTACAAACAGTAAAAATAAAAACGAACTATTTATACCTATCTTTGAAGATAGTGTATAAATAGTTCGACTTACAAATGATAAACTACTTTTTGCACAAATATCATTCGTCAAAAAATAGCATATCATATTACTTTAAACTCATTTTTGTCCGAAATTACGCAACGGCTTCGTTAATTTCCACGATTTTGAATTCTCCATAGTTTGAACTTTAAGAGTTAATTCTTCATTTTGTCTATTTTTTTCGTTCAGTTCCTCAGTCTTTTTCTCTAAATCATTCTTTAATTTAGATGCAGCTTCATTTTTTTCATTTAGTTCTTTGGACTTTTCATTCAAATCATTCTTCAACTTAGAAACAGCTTTAGTTTTCACTTTAAGTTTCTTACCGTTATTATTTTTTTCTTTTTCTTGTTTCGTTACGATGATATCGAAGTTTTTTTGTAATCTTTCAGTCATTTCTTCAGCGTCACAAGAAGTTATAGGAATAAGTGGTTCCTTCAAATTAACTTGTTCAAGCTTTCCATCAAATGGTGTTTTCAAGCCTTTTGAATTATAATGATAAACATTTTCAATGCCATTCTTGTCTAAAAAGTTAATAAAGTTATCGTAATTTCTTTTTTGATTTTTTTCAACTGAATGAACATCTACTTTTCCCAATAACTCTTCTAATTTCATGTCTTCGCGTATTTCGTTAACAGGAACACGTGGGAAATTATGATACTCTGTTAGTTCCCTCATTCTTGCGTCAATTGGGATAGCTATGCTTGGCGTACCTGCAAGAATTGGTGCAACATTGCCGTGCAGTCTCGTTCCAATACTTAAATCAATTGTTCCCATGTGATCAATCCAGGAAGGAGCCGACAAGAAAAATTTCACTTGGTTATTCTTATATACAGCAGAGTTCAAACTATTAGGATAGTTGCTAACCTTTGAGTTAATTGCCGCCCCTAAAGAAGGAGTACCAGAATAAGTCAATATCATCTCGTCTAAGTCTTGTGGCGTAAATTCTAAATTCTTATACTGACCCGAAAGGTCATTTAAGAATTTTAACACTTTTTGATCTGCTGTAGGTGTCATATTTATACTTATTGCAGAATTATTATTCAATTCGGTATCTCGAATTTTTATATTATCCCCAAAAGTATACATTGAAGGGCAACCAATTACCATATGATCTCTTCCTTCCTTAAAGCCTAAATAAGAAAGATAGTCAGAAGTAATTTGTCCTCTTAAGCCCAAAATATTTGACTTTTCCAACACAGCACTGACAAAATGTTTCACGTCGTTATCAAAAGGTCTCTCTTGCTTAACGTTGGGTTCATAAGGAAAAGCCATTCCCATACCAACAACAAATACAGGAATTTTAAGTTTTTCTATTAAAGCTGTATATCTCTTAAGGGTGGGAATAAAACTTGGACGAATCGCATTCGCTAATGGAATAACATATGAATCATAAGTTTCATTGATCATATCAGCATCAGCCGGGTCTGCCCGATAATAATCAGCAGTTAATTCTACATTTTCCGTAGTCAAATTTCTAAAAACGCTATAGGCGTACATTAAATTACCCACATTGTTTCCAATTGCATTTCTTTTAATCATTTCATCTGCGCTGAAAGTATCTAACGGCGACATTCCAGCTCTTACAAGAACTTTTTTCATAATTTAAATACTCCTATTTAATCTAAGTTTATAAACTAGCCTTCTTGTACAAAAAACTCGCAATAATTTTATTTATAATAATCAATCGCGATAATTAATCATTTTAGTAAATTCTTCCATGGCATAATTGTCATACTTTTGTATATCAAAATCGTGGCTTGATTTCATTTCACCAGAAAGAAATTTTTTCATACCATTTAACAAACCATCAACACTATTTTCAACAATATCTCCGTACTGGCTGTTATCTCCCAATACTGATCTATTTCCCTCAATATTCGTTGCAATAACCGGTTTGTTCAAAGCAATTGCCTCTAATAATGTCATCGGTTGTCCTTCATGATTGGATGACAACACAAAACAATCGCATTTATCCAATAATTCTATCGCTTTATTCGTCTGCCCAGTAAAAATGACGTTATCTTCTATACCTAAAGATATTGTTTCTGCCTTTAAGGTCTTTTCAAGTTCACCAGAGCCGACAAGGTACAATTGGTGAATTGGCCCTTCTTCTCTTAGTAATAAGGCAAATGCCTGCAGTAATTTTTCTTGGTCTTTTTCAGGTGAAAGTCTACCAATATTAATGAAATTTTTCCCTTTAATTGTTGGCGCAGTGATGGCAGTAGCATTCACTCTACCATGATCTCGCTGATCATTAATCAACAACATATTCTCATTAAATATTGCAGTTTTTTCTAATGAAGGCTCGCTACGATGCATAAATAAGGAGTCCGGGTCTAAAACGTTAGGAATATAGACAAACTGATTCTCTTCAGTATACTCACTTAAGTTAGCCCTATTTAATTCTAGTGTTTTTTCACCCACAGCAGCAATAAAATCAAAAAATTTGTACAAAGAAAATATCCTGGTTAAATTTTTAGAATGAACTTTTTTGCCACCGACTACTTTTAGTTTTTCAGCTGCCATATCATTATGCTGGTAAATAATTCGATTAGGAAACCCGGAAAAAGCCATCATAAACGTCCAAAAAGGAACATAACCACTGAAATCAATACCCACTTCTATATTGATATCGCCTAATAATCTTTTCCATTCTTGTTGTACAACTTCTTTATAAAAGTCTACATTTTCCACTTTTGAATAATTCATGAAACGGTTATAACGAACCCATTCATAAAAAGTTAAATTCATTCCTCCACCACGATAAGCCATATGCACATTTGGTGAGAGTCGTTTAATATTATCTTCAAAAGTTTTATTTCCTCTACTTTTATCAATAATAATTAAATTATATTTATCATAAGGAAAAAGTTTCGATAGATTAATTGCTGATGTTGTTACTCCATTGTTTAGAAACGCTCCCGCATACATTACAATATTGGACTTTTTATTATTATAATCTTTTTCTACGACGCTTTGTTTAGCTAAAAATATATGGGCAACATAATCTTTAATAACTGAACCATTATCATAATGTGTAAATTGTTTCTTGTATCTTTCAACCTGTACTTTATATCTATTCACAATTGTGTTACTTTCTGTGATATTTTTAGAAACATCCTCAGCGCTATAACAAATGCTGCCAGGTAAATTGTCTAAATCTAAATAAACACCACGTTTTTCTAAATACTCATCTTTATCATATAGATAAAAAATAATCGGTTTATCGGTAACTAGAAAATCAAAAAAGATACTGCTGTAATCTGTTACTAATATATCAATATAATGTAATAGTTCATCAGTGTCTACCCAATTAGGGATTAGTGTAATCCCTTCAAAATCCATACCTTCTATATATTTATACACTAAAGGGTGGACCTTTACCAAAAATTCATATTCATCTATGTTAATATTCTCGACAATATCATTAATACTCTGAACAATTTGAAAAACGATATCATCCACTTTGCCTACTTCACCCCGCCAAGTAGGGGCATAAAGAACAAGTTTTTTGTTTCCTTTTAATATGGAAAAGTTGCTTTCTAAAACTTGGCTTTCATAGAAAATATTATCAATCCTAGGATAACCATTTTCTAATACTTTTCCAGTATAAATATCATTTATATCATGAGAATAAACGATTTTTTCTGAAGTAAATTCATTTGGTGATAGTATGTAATCCGTTTGTAGAAAGTTTCTTTGCAGATTACTGTGTTGTGTAATCGAGCCTTCCATATCTTTGCCTAAAGTCTTTAAAGGGGTGCCATGCCAAGTATTCACATATACTTGTTCTTCTTTTTTTAAGAAATACGGCGGAAAGCTCACGCTATTAATTAAATATTTAGCAGTAACTAAATAATAGAAATACTTTTTAGTATGAGTTTTAACAAATTCAACGTTAGCAAACTTTTTATAATAGTTATAGTATCCATTATCTTCATAATTGTTTAAAACCCAAATATGTTTCATATTCTTATATTCAGGATTGTTCACTAAATATTTAAATATTGCAAATGGATTATCTGTCATTCCTTTTCCATGAAAAGATTCGTATAAGATAATATTATTTTTGACATCGTATTTCTTGAAAGCTTTTTGATACTCAACCTGTCTAGAAAAATTAATGTTCCCCATTTTCTTTCTATAATTTCTTATAACTTTTTTAACGTCTGGCACTAAATTCACACTCCTACTAAAATTATGCGCTCTATTTAATTTTATCATAAATAACTTTCATGCACAGGTTATTCATAGAATTTTATTGTTCAAATTAATAAAGAATAAGCAAACATAATTTCCAAATCTTTCGCAAGAAGCGCTTTTTAATTCCAGGAAAGCGATCGTTCCCCCATTCCACTAAGAAAAACTTTACACCAAAAACGAAAAACAGCCAGACAATAGGAACTATCTAACTGCTTGACTTGATCCAAAATTTTTGAACGCTACAGCAAAAGAACAAAATGATTTATCTTTTAAGTAAACAAGTTTTAAAAAATAACTTCATTAACAGTTATTCACGATAATCGAGCATCCTAGTAAATTTATCGATGGCATAATCATCGTAATTTTTTATATCAAAATTTGTTTTTGATTTCATTTTACCTGAAAGAAAATCTTTCATTCCCGATACTAAACCATAGACACTATTTTCAACGATATCTCCATACTGACTATTATCACCTAGTACGGATCGATTTCCTTCAATATTCGTTGCAATAACCGGTTTGTTCAAAGCAATGGCTTCTAATAGAGTCATAGGCTGTCCTTCATGATTTGAAGATAGTATAAAACAATCACATTTATCTAATAATTCTATCGCTTGGCTCGTTTGTCCAGTAAAAACAACATTATCTTCTATGCCTAAATCAGTTGCTTTCGCTTTTAAGCTTTTTTCCAGTTCACCTGTACCAACCATATACAATTGATGTTGTCTACCTTCTTCTTTTAAGAATAAGTCAAATGCTCGAAGTAATTTATCTTGATCTTTTTCAGGAGAAAATCTGCCTATATTAATAAAATTTTTCCCCTTTTTTGTTGGCGCAATAATGGCAGTCGCTTTAACCTTACCATATTTTTGTTCATCTTCAATTAACAATACATCCTTATGATAGATCTTTGTTTCTTCTAATAAAGGCTTGATACGATGCATGAATAATGAATCAATATCTAAAACATTAGGAATATAAATAAACTGATTTTTATTAGTGTATTCAGACAGGTTATTTTTATTTAATTCTAAAGTTTTTTCTCCTACAGCAGCGATATAATCAAAATATTTATATAATGCAAAAATTCTAGCCAAATTTTTTAAATGTACTTTTTTCCCGTCGATGATTTTTAATTTTTCAGCTGCCATATCATTATGTTGGTAAATAATTTTATTAGAAAAATCAGAAAAAGCCATCATAAATGTCCAAAAGGGAACATATCCACTAAAGTCAATGCCTACTTCTATCTCAACATTTCCTAATAGACGTTTCCACTCTTGTTGTACAATTTTTTTATAAAAGTCTACATTTTCTACTTTTGCGTAATTCATAAAACGATTGTAACGTATCCACTCGTAATAAGTTAAATTCGTTCCCCCACCACGATAAGCCATATGTACATTGGGTGAGAGTCTTTTTATGTTATTCTCAAAAGTTTTATCTCCTTTGTTTTTATCAATGATAATTAAGTTATATTTATCGTAAGGAAAAAGCTTGGATAAATTTATAATTGAAGAGGTTACTCCGTTGTTTAAAAAAGCTCCTGCATACAGGACAACATTGGGCTTTTTATTATTATAGTCCCTTTCCGTTACGTTTGGCTTGCCTAAAAAGATACGGTCAACGTAATCTTTTGTTGCTTTTCCATTATCATAATTTATAAACTTAGCCTTGTAGCCCTCAATTTGTCCTTTACGTCTATCCATAATTGCATCACTTTGTTCAATATTTTTAGAAACATCTTCAGAAGTTAAACAAATACTACCAGGTAAATCGTCTAAATCTAGATAAACGCCCCGCTTATCTAAATATTCCTCTTTATCATATAAGTAAAAAATAATCGGCTTATTAGTTACTAGAAAATCAAAAAATATACTACTGTAGTCTGTTACTAGTATGTCAACATAATACAATAATTCATTGGTATCTACCCAATTAGGAATCAATGTTACCTCTTCAAAATCGATTTCTTTGATATATTTATATACTAGCGGATGAACCTTTACTAAGAATTCATAATTATCTGTATCAATATTTTCCACTATATCATTAATACTCTGAATAATTTGAAAAACAATATCTTCTACTTTGCCCACTTCACCTCTCCAAGTAGGTGCATATAGAACTCTTTTTTTACTACTCTTTAATATAGGAAAAGTACTTTCTAAAACTTGGCTTTTGCAAAAAACATTGTCGATTCTTGGATATCCATTCTCTAACACCTTACCAGGATAAATATCGTTGATGTCATGAGAGTAAACAATTTTTTCTGAAGTAAATTCGTTAGACGATAATATGTAATCAGTTTGTAAAAAGTTTTTTTGTAGATTACTATGTTGAGAAATTGCCCCATGCATATCTTTACCTAAAGTTTTTAAAGGAGTGCCATGCCAAGTATTTACATATACTTGCTTTTCTTTTTTTATAAAATATGGCGGAAAACTAACGCTATTTATTAGATATTTCGCAGAAGATAAATAGTAAAAATACTCGGTGCTATGGGTTTTAACAAATTCGACATTAGTGAATTCTTTATAATAATCATAATATCCGTTATTCTCATAATTATTTAAGACCCAAACATGTTTCATATTTTCAAAATTCGGATTATTCAATAAATATTTAAATATAGCAAAAGGATTGTCCGTCATCCCCTTTCCATGAAAGGACTCATACAAAATAACGTTATCCTTAACGTTGTATTTTTTAAAAGCTTTTTTATATTCTACTTGCCTAGAAAAATTAATATTTTTCATATTTTTCTTATAATTTTCTGTTATTTTTTTAAAATCACGCATCACTTGCACTCCTTATAAACTATAAAATTAACCAACTCTTTTATATTAACACAGCCCATTTATATTTCATAACTGTTTTATCAATTTACATTTATACAAGTTAAATAAATTGTTACAACCAAATCAAAAAAGAAAAATCTTCTCCAACCTTGGTTACAGAAGGATGAACTCTTCTTTACTTTTCCGTTATTACCTTACTTACTTTTTCCGAAGCGTCCCCATTTTCCCAACTACAAAACAATTGCTCAAACTGTTTCATTATATTATCATATTTTGAAAATTTCCCTTGTGAAATAAACTCCCGGATAAATTTGTATAAATATTCTTCGTTCTCCGCAATAGGACCAGGGACTTCACTATAATCTAGATAAAAGCCTCGTAATTTTTCTTCATAATGTGCCATGTCATAAGGGTAAAATAACATTGGGCGTTGCAATATCGCAAAATCAAACATTACTGAAGAATAATCTGTAATTAATAAATCGCTAATTAAGTATAGATCATTAATCGCTTCGTTCATGCATACTTTTACCTGATCTTCATAACCAGTAATATCGATTGTATCACCAACGAGATAATGAGGACGGATAATTAACGTGTCTTCTTTATCCAAACAATTGACAATTTTTTCTAAGTCAAAGGGGATAAAAAATCTATAACTTCCTTTTTTGATAAAGTAATCGTCACGCCAAGTTGGCGCATAAAGAATAACTCTTCCTTTTTCTTTACCAATAATCTTTTTCTTTAATTCATTCTGTAATTTTTTATTAGCTTTGTTATTCACTAACTCGTCATTTCGCGGATACCCAATTTCTAGCATATCATTTTGAAAATGAAAGGCTTGTTTAAAAACTTTTTTAGAATATTCGTTTGGAACGATTAGATAATCCCAACGATTGGCTTCAAATATAAAATTGTTCTTATAATTTTCAGTGTCAGTTCCTGGCATTGCCACTTCTTGAATATCAGCGCCTAACCTTTTTAAGGGAGTTCCATGCCAGGTTTGAATATAAATTGTATCATTATTTTTCTTTAACCAATTGGGCATCCGTGAATTAAATACCCAAAAATTCGCTCTAGTAGCAAACCACAGCCATTGAACAGAAAAGCGAGGGATAAGATTCAAATCAGGGTATTGAGCTCTTGCTTCCTTCATGTACTCTTTTTTTATCCCCCAATATAAATTTTTCTTTTCCGTCTGTTTGACTAGTTCTTGATAAATTGCATAAGGATTATCTGAAGGGAGTTTTCCGTTAAAAGATTCAAACAAGACAAGTCCTTTATGTATAGGAAAAACAGTAGCTATAAAATTAAAAATAATTTTATAGATTTTACTAAGAATTCTTTTTATCATTTTTTGTACGAACCTTCCAAAATAAACTTTTAATTACAAAAACAGGTAGTTGTAAAATTCTTTTAAACCTTTTAGGGTCAGTTACCGATCGATACAACCACTCTAAATGCACATCGATAAAAAACTGTGGAGCGCGTTTTACATGTCCGCTTAATACGTCAAAACTCCCTCCAACATCTTGAAACACCGAAACATCTAATCGAGAAATGTTTTTTGCTAACCATTTTTCCTGTTTAGGAAAACCTAAAGCAACAAATAAGAAATCTGGCTTCGCTTGATTAATTTTTTTGATAATTTCTTTTTCTGATAAAGTCGTGTATCCATCAATTTGTCCACTTAAGGTTAAATTGGGATAGTCCTTTTCAATTTGAGTCGCAGCATCAGCAACTACTTCTGGTTTTGCGCCGTATAAAAAAATACTTTTACCATAAGCATTCGCATAATCTAAAAACCGTACCATCAATTCGATACCTGCTACTCGCTCTTTGATTTGACCTCCCGTTAATTTTGAAACTAAAACAATCCCAATACCGTCAGGAATTCGATGCGTACTTTTTTCAATAAAATCATATATTTCAGAATGGTTTTGTCCTTCAACGATAATTTGTGGATTAACGCTGATAGCACTCATTTTTTTATCGTTGTGTAAATAATTTGGCAAATCATTAATTATATCGTTATAAGTAATCACATCTATGGGAACTCCCATGATTTCTTCAGTTGTCATAAGTTTTTTTCACCCACTTTAAGAGTTGTTCACGCGCATTTCCCTGAGCGTACTCATTCCATAACTGGTTAAAAGGATCAAAATTTTGTTTCAATGGTTTTTTTATCGCAGAGACCAACTCTTCCTCCGTGCTGACAATTGGTCCTGGGGCCCATCTCTCAAAACCTTCTTCAATCCCAACCTCTTTATTATATTCATTATAGTCGTAACAAAAGAAAACGACCTTTCCACTAGGATTTGCTAAAGAGTACTCAAAAGGAACTGAGGAATAGTCAGTAATTAAGCAATCCACTGATGGTAGCATTTGTACCAAATCCATTTCTTCAAAATCAAAAATAATGCCATCTTCATTTTTAATTTTGCGATAAAGTTCTTCATCATGCGGGTGTGGCTTTATCATAATTAGCCACTCATCGTCTAACAGGTGTTTCAAACGAGAAAAATTTAAAGGAATTTCTGAGCTATGCTCTCGATAGGTTGGAGCATACAAAGCGATTTTTTTATTCGATGAAAAATTGCTTTTGAAAAGCTCTTTAGCTTTTTTTAGCCATTCTTGATCAAAAAAAAGATCCGTTGGTAAATAACCAAAGGGCAACTCATCGAACGTCTGCTGATAGTTTTCAGCGAAAGTCTGTGCCATTTTCCTTGAACTAACTACATAATGCGTAATCTTTTCATAAACTTCGCTATATCTTTTTCGGTCCTTTTCTGAAACTCTTTTAGTATATTCTGCTGCAAGTCCGAACGATTTAATAGCGCCATTTGCGTGCCAAAGTTGTACTACTTTAGCACTAGAATTAAACTTAATCCCGGCTAAAAACGCAAAATAATTATCACAAAAAACTAATTGACTGCTTGTCACTACCGGTACGATGCGCTTTAATAGTACAGGAAAATCATCAATACAATAAATAAGGCAGCCCTTTTGTTCATAATAAGATGCTAGATTTTTACTATTTTTAGTATAGCAAATAACTAACTGTCCTGGAAAATTTTCATATAACATTTGCAAAGCTAATTTGCTAGTTGAAGGAAAACTGAGCAGAAATATGATTTTATTGTTCTTTTTTATAATACTTTTACTAGCTAACTGGACAAGCCAAAGATATAATTCTTTACTTGCTAAAACAAGTGGGTTACTCATATATTCACCTCCTGAGTCGTTCTATATCATTTTAACTGAAAATAATAAAAAAAGAAATCACTCTTTAGCGTTATATGTTTATATCAAGTTTTTCACAATAAAAAAACAGAAATAAGTATCAAACCTTGATACACTACGTTCTAGTAACGCATTTACTGTGCAGGTTGTCTTTATTTCTGTATTTTTAACGCTATTTTATTTATTATAATTCTAGTATATTTTCCCATTGTTCCATTACTAATTTGGAACTATATTTATCTATGATGTCTTCTCTTGCTTGCTCTCCCATTTGTCTAGCTGTGGTTTTATTTTCTATTAAATATATAATGCTTTCAACCATTTTATCTATATCCTTATTGTTTACTAAAATACCATTTTGATTGTCCCTAATAAAATCCGAAGGCCCATACTTCACATCAAAAACGACCACAGGTTTTTGATGAAGCATAGCCTCAATTATACTTAACCCTTGTCCTTCTATTTGTGAGCTAGATACTACGCAATCAAATGTTTCTATTGCCTTGTTCGGATTAGACGTATAGCCCATTAACTTAAAGTTCTTTGCTAAATTATTTTCATATATTAATTCTTCAATTTTCGGTCGATATTCGCCTTCTCCATAAATATGAAAAACCACTTCAGGGTGAAAGTCAGTGACCTTTTTCGCTACTTTAATAAGATAATCAAACCCTTTATTTTCCACTAGACGAGAAACCACTCCAACAATCTTTTCACTATTATCGTTAATACTATTACTTACATCTGGAATTTCAATAAAATTACTATTTACAAATAAATTATTTAAATTGTAATCCCTGCTTACATCTTTTTTTTGTGACTCGGTCAGCAAAACAATACCATCTAATTTATCCCCGTTTTTTAGAATATTTGTCTCTTTACGTTTTTCCTTGTTGTTTTTATTAAGATGATTTGTATGGATTGCTGCATATTTTTTTACATGTTTAAATCCAGCATCAATAATTTTAGGAAAACTTCCAGGTCCGTCACATATTATAATATTTTTCGAATCGTCTTCTATTAATTCTCTTAAAAAGTAAGAACATAATTCAGAGCTATTTTCAAATTGCTTATTATCCACAAGAAGAAATATCTTACCTACTTTTCCTGTTTCTCGATTAATATTTCTTCTCAAAAATGGATTTCCTGCTTTGTCAAAAAATCTTTCAGAAATTAATCGGTTTTTAAAATCATATTCTTTGATTCTTTTTAGTATATTCTTTTTATAATAGACTTTTTCTTTTCTTTGATTATTTTCAAATATATCTAAAGTATAGTTTCCTGTTTTTAAATTTCCCTTTTTATAAGCTAAATATTCTCCTGTTAATTTAGAAAAATATCGAGATATTTTTTCGTCTTGTTCTATACACAAAGTTCCATTTAGCAAATTTTCATAACGGTTATACAAGACCTCATTTTTTTTGTTATTGTTTGATAAGGATCTTGCTTCAAAAAACATAAACATATTAAACAGCTTAGTCTCTGAATACATTTTACCGTCATCTTTTAATTCTTTAACAACCTTAGGATAATTAGACTTATAATCGAATGTAACAATATCAGCTGGATATCCGTTTTTATAAAAATGTCGGCTTCTATTTAAAACAGCCGAAGTAATTCCTCCTTTGTTCAATCCTAAATCAAAAAATACCATATAGATATTATTCATAAAATATTAACCTCCAAAGTTTTCTAGATAATCGAATTTTCTTAATGGGTACGGGTACAACTGAATACTGGCATGTTTAAAACATAATCCAATCACAGCACTACATCATTTTACTTTCCGTCGTTATTAATTAACTTATTTTTCCTAAATAAGAAGGTTATTCGCATCTTCAAAATCTTATCTTTTTTATTATTCTAACTGAAAAGAACAATAAAGAAAACTTTTAAGACAAGCAGTAGTTAACTAAATTTTTAGTTTTAATTTAATTATATAGGCGTTAATTAACTAAAAATCCTAGTTACTTTAAAAAGTAACTAGGATTTTGTTGCCAGGTTTTTAGCTTTTTAAAACTTCCTCAACTACGCGTTCAGAAGCCTTCCCATCATCTAATGAACAATACTGCTCGTAAAAAAGCTTATATTTTTCTTCGTATTCGTACATAACTGATTTAATATTTTTTATTCGATCAATTACTTCTTCTGAAGTATATAATAATGGTCCTGGTAAATCATTTTGCACGTCAATGTAAAATCCACGCAGCTCATCTTTGTACTTAGCTAAATCATAGGTGTAAAACAGAATAGGTCTTTTTAAATTAGCAAAATCAAAAAACACTGAAGAATAATCTGTAATCAAAAGATCACTGATAATATATAAATCATTGATATCATTGTATTTTGAATAATCAAAGGCAAAGCCTTCATATTCACTTAAATCTAACACATCTGAAATGAAATAGTGCATGCGTAGTACAATGACATATTCATCGCCCAATTCTTCCCGCAAACGTTCTAGATTTAAACGCAATGTAAACTTATAATTTCCCACAGAATGAAATTCATCATCACGCCACGTAGGAGCGTATAAAATAACTTTTTTATCTAGCGGTATTCCCAAACTTTGTTTAATTCTATCATGATCTTCTGGGGTATGGTTAACCAAAATATCGTTCCTAGGATAGCCATACGTTAAAATATTCTCTCTAGGGTACATAAAGGCGCTTGTAAAAATATTTTCACTGTATTTATTATCAGCAATTAAATAATCCCATTTTCTTGATTGTTCATAGAAAATCCTTTTATATTTTTTATTAGCTGAAGTTACGTTGTCCATATCAAACACCAAATGTTTTAGCGGCGTACCATGCCACGTTGACAAGATCACTTGGTCTTTATGTTTTTCTAAATAATTTGGTTGCCGCATATTTAAAACAAAATACTTAGCAACTGATACATAATAGAAATATCGCCAGCTAAAACGAGGAATAACTTTTACATTTGAACCTTGAAACTCAGGCTCATCCTTTATTAATTCTTTATCGTTTAGAATCCAAACGTGCTGCCATTTATCAGGTTCTTCTTGTAATAAATAGTTGAACAGCGCTTTAGGACTATCAGAATAGTTCCTACCTAAAAAGCTTTCATACAAAATAGTCCGCTTTTTAATTGGTAACTTGGAGAAAATATTCTTTTGAAGGCTCTTTTGTCTGTAACGTGTCTTTTTAGGTTTAATAAAACGAGAGATACTATATGCAAATAAACGACTTCTACTTAAAAAATAAGCAGCTTTAAAACTACCGCTTTTGATACTATCAATTTCAGGTCTATGTCTTTTTTTTATTTTTATTGGCTCTGAATCAACCTGCAATATCGACTGCAATTCTTGGTAAACTGGAAGAACTGCTTTAAAAGATTCTTTAAAAGAAGCCTTTGTTACTACGTTATATAAGTAATAATTAACCGCAGCTTTTTTTACTTTTTTTATAATTATATCATTAGTACTTTCTTTTATAGATTCATTAAAAGCTTGCACTTTTTTTAATTGTCGATCGGGTCGTTCGACCTGTGAAGCAGACGGTTCATTAATTGGATCATTATGAATGGACTTATAATATAACTTGGTTGTAGTTTGTTTAATTTCCTCTGTTTGGTTGTAAAGACGAATTAAAAATGGCATATCAGCATATAAATCATTCTGTGTGTTGAAAAATAAGTTATTTTCTAGTAAAAAAGTTTTCTTTATAATAAAACTATGGGCCTTCAAATGATAACTTAATTTCGAAAAATAATCATCTGCCATATATGATTTAAAATCATGAGGAATAACATCATAATTAAATAGATCTTCTACAATTTGACGTTCATTAGCAGAAACATCGCTCGTGTTCTCCAACATTCTATTTAAATGATCCAAAGTAGCGCTACGATAAAAAGGCTTTTTTTCTGATTTCAAAGCAGAAGTTTTATCTAGATCCGTTTTAGCTATTCTTAGCTTAAGAACGTTGGCTGTGTCTCTATTTTCGTCAATAACCCGTTTAGCATAGATCAATGCATTAGGATGTAAAAAATCATCCGCATCCATAAATAAAATATAATTGCCAGCAGCTTCTCTTATTCCCACATTTCGGAAACTAGCGGTTGTTTCTGTAGTATTTTCAAAAATCCGATAGTTTAAACTACTTTTTTCTAAATAATCCTCCAAAATAGCTGATTGATTATGGATAAAAAGCACTTCAAATTTTTGATAAATTTGATTTTCCAGGCTTTCAATGCAATATTCTAGAAATTTCGGGCTATTTTCTTTGTATGGGATAACAATCGAAAATTCCATATTGTCACTCTTTTCAAATATAATTTTCTACTTAACTTAGACAGTATAATAACAAAAATAACTAATTGCAACCTATTCGATAATTATTTCCTTGTTCTTATAATTTGCCATAGGATAAAAAGTAACCAAGACAATGATGAAATGAAAAACATATAGTAAAATACAAAGGAAGTTTTATAAGTAATTTTTACCGTATTATTTCCTTTTTGAGGTTGGACTAACAATGCGCCAATCTCATTCGTTTTTATTTGTGCATTATTTAACTCTACTCCATTGACGGTAACATTAGTACGCTTATAAATAATCAAGGGCAACAACGTTTCTTTTCCATCGGAATGCCAGGAAACAACTAATTGATGGTTTTTTACCTTTTTAGATAAGCTTTCATTCACTGGATTTTCGATAATGGCCCGCTTTTGTTTACCGTAAGGATGGAAGTCCTCATCATAAGCAAGTGCTTTATCAGCTACAGGCAAATAATCTGAATTTCTTTTTTCAATCAAACGCAAAGGGGTTGCTAAATCTTTTGACTTAAAACTATTTTTCAAAGTTTGATAGTCTTGTGTTTTAAAAATTACATTTTTCGTTGAAGAAAATAGCTCATCACTCTCCCAAACTTTTTGCTGTTCATTTGAATAGTCTATATGGTCTCTAACTGCTCCGAAAAGCGCTAAAAATAAAACTGGATACACAACGATACGTTTATCTAATTGTCCTCTCCCACTTGTAACAATTGATTCAATTGAAAGACCTAACGCTAGAATAATTAACACTATAGCCGGCAGTAGCAAACGTCCAGGAAACTGTATAATTGAAATACTAGGGAACCTGTTTACTATATCGTTCCACGGAAATACTCTTGATGACAAAGCAAATAACATAAAAGCTATAACAGTTGTTAAACGATTGAGTGTAGTCATTTTTCTATAAAGAACTATTAAAAATTGACCAACAAATAATAGACAAACAACTAAAGAAAAATCTTTATAAGGTTTAACTAAATCTAACCTAACAGCATTATTTTCCATTTCCCAAACAACTGCAGGTCGCATCAATTGGTTTTCAGTGTTTATTTCCAATAGTGGATACCAAACGTTAGCAGTCATAAATAGCGTAGCCAATGCTGCAATGAGCGTGTATTTAAAAAGTATTTTTCTATTTTTTGAATAAATAAGACCAACAATAAAAAAGGGAATTAAAATGATAACAGAAAAAAGTGCCGTTAAAACATGAACTTGAATTGCCAATGTCATAACAAAAGCTAAGAAAGCCAAATCTTTTTTCTGATATTCTTTATATAAAAATTTCGACGCTGCCAGAACAACTAAGGGCAAAATAAAGGCGCCCCAGTTCCCAAATGACTGGTTAAATGACCAAGATTGGATTACATAAAAAGATGTATACATAATAGCAAACATTAAGGAAATTGGGGTTCTTATTTTATTTTTTACAAGAAGGGTAAACATACTGACAGCGGATAAAAATGTGATTAGAAAATTCGAAAATAGCTGATAACTAAACCACGAACGGCAAATAAGCAAAAATAAACCATTAAGGTAAGCAAACATCGGACCATATAGCGCATTAATAATCCGTCCAGACTGAGAAAACCCGTACATTGAAATGAAATATTGGAAATTTCCTTCTCGAATTTGTTGTGCAGCGTCATAAAAACGATTATAGTGAAAAATCCAATCATACCCCAAATACAAATTTTTATTACTAATTTGCACCCACTGTAACAAGATCGAAGCAATAAAAATAGCTATCAAAGAAATAAATAGCTGGTTTCTATGATTAGCAAAAAAATTTCTCATGTAAATCTTCCTTTACATTTTAATAATTATTTCTATTTTTGTTATTATATCACAAAAAACTGTATTTTTTGTGTTCAAGCTGCTCAAAGCACCTCTCTATGTAAGCATAAAAAAACCTTTCTGCTATATTACAAGAAGAAAGGTCTAGTTTATCCTATTTTTCAACTAAAGAAATAACTGCTATCCATTGGGTACTTCACATCCACAGTGTCCACAGTAATTAAACGACTATCGTCAACTTTGCCTTCATCGCAAAGTTCAAAATTTTCTATTTCAAATACGATTGTCGATCCATCCACACTTTTTACATTTCCAATAAATGTACGATGAAAATGACTTGGCTGTACCCTATAACGTTTACCAACTTGTATATCGTCTACTTGATTCATTGAATTTAGCCCCCTATTTAAAATTACTGAAACCGTTACTATACTATATACATAACACGTATAAGTTAAACATACAAGTATTTTTCATTAAAATTTTTTTAAACTCCTTAATTTTTTTAATACATATAGACCAATTCACTTTACTCATTACAATTATAACAGAGTTAACACTGTGCTTCTTCAAATATTACATATACCATTTCATAAAAAGAACGAGCAACTTTTAAAAGTTGCTCGTTCTTTTTATGGATAAATCCGATTAAGCAAACGTGGAAACGGAATTGCTTCACGTACGTGTTCAATGCCGGCCAACCAAGTCACTGTTCTTTCTAGACCAAGCCCAAATCCTGTATGAGGCACAGTTCCATATTTGCGTAGATCTAAATACCAAGAGTATTCCTCTTCATCTAGTCCATAATTTCTAATTTGTTCTAGCAAATAGTTATAATCAGTTGCCCGTTCAGAACCCCCAATGATTTCACCGTATCCTTCTGGTGCAATCAAATCAGCACAGATCACGATATCTTCTCTGGTTGGATGAGGTTTCATATAAAAAGGCTTGATATCTTTTGGATAATTCAAAATAAATACGGGCTGATCAAATGAATTGGCAATGAAGGTTTCATGCGGTGAGCCAAAATCTTCGCCCCACTCAATATCATCAAAGCCATTTTCTTGTAACATTGCTACTGCATCGTCATAAGAAATACGCGGATAAGGTAATTTTGTATATTTTTCTAATACAGTACGATCGCGGTCTAAAACATGCAGTGCATAATCACAATGATCTAACAAGTTTTGTACTAAAAAGGCAACATACTCTTCTTGGATTTGTAAGCTTTCTTCTTGATGCATAAAAGCCATTTCTGGTTCCATCATCCAAAACTCAATCAAATGACGACGAGTTTTAGATTTTTCTGCCCGAAAAGTTGGCCCAAAGGAAAAAACTTTTCCAAAAGCCATTGCGGCAGCTTCCATATAAAGTTGTCCTGATTGAGATAAATAAGCTTTTTGGTCAAAATAGTTCGTTTCGAATAAATCTGTTGTTCCTTCTGGTGCAGAACCAGTCAAAATGGGCGGGTCAACTTTTGTAAAATGCCTAGCATTGAAAAATTCATAAGTTGCTCGAATAACTTCGTTACGAACCTGCATAATAGCATGTTGTTTAGAAGACCGTAACCATAAATGACGGTGGTCCATTAGAAATTCTGTGCCATGTTCTTTTGGCGTTATTGGGTAATCGTGGCTTTCACCGACAACTTCAATCTCTTGTACACCAAGTTCATAGCCAAATTTTGAGCGACTATCTTCACGAATTTCCCCAGTAACCCAGATTGAGGTTTCTTGTGGTAATTCTTTAGCTAAATGAAATATTTCTTCTGAAACATCATTTTTTACCACAACTCCTTGGAAATAAGCTGTACCATCACGTAGTTGTAAAAAGGCAATCTTGCCGCTGGAGCGTTTATTAGCCACCCAAGCTCCGATTTTTACAACTTCTCCTACATGCTTTTTGGCATCGATAATTTGAATTTTTTCCACTTGTGTCTCTCCATTCTATAGACTGCTTTTAAATCTGTTCTTATTTTTGACTTTTTTTCTCCACGAATTCTTTGATGCGTTTCACCATTTCTTCTAGTGTTCTGATATCCGTAGCATAACTGATCCGGATATTTTCATCAGCTCCAAATCCTTGTCCAGTTACAGTGGCTACATGGGCTTCGTTTAATAATGCATCGCAAAATTCTATTACATCCTCATAACCACATAGTTCCATTGTTTCTTTCACATTAGGAAAGAAGTAAAAAGCTCCTTGTGGCTTTTGCAATTTAAATCCAGGAATTTCTAATAACAGCGGGTAAATACGTTTCATGCGTTCTTCAAACGCCTTGCGCATTTCTTCAACAGAATCCTGTGGTCCATTCAGTGCTTCAGCTGCTGCATATTGACTAACGGCTGCTGAATTACTAGTTGATTGTGAAGCGATGTCTGACATAGCTTTAATCAGTTTTTGATCACCTGCAACAAATCCGATCCGCCAACCAGTCATCGAATAGGACTTAGAAACACCATTAACGATCAAGGTTTGACGCCGAATTTTTTCTGAAAGAGTGGCAATTGGCGTAAATTCATTGTCCTCATAGACTAACCGACCGTAAATATCATCGGAAACAATCAGAACATCATGTTGGACTGCCCACTCTCCAATTTTTTCAAGCTCTTCTTTACTATAAATCATACCAGTCGGGTTCGAAGGTGAATTTAAAATCAGTGCTTTGGTATGTTCATTGGTGACTGCTTCCAACTGCTCAGCTGTCACTTTAAATTGATTTTCTTCTTTTCCTTCAACAAAAATTGGCGTCCCTGCTGCTAATTTGACTTGTTCGCCATAACTTACCCAATAAGGAACAGGAATAATGACCTCATCGCCTTCATCCAAAATTGCTTGAAATAGGGTGTAAAGTGCAAATTTCGCCCCGTCTGTTACCATTGTTTCTGATGTATCATAGGTCAAGCCGTAGTATTTTTTTAAGTAAGCGACAATGGCTTGTCTTAATTGCGGTATACCAGCTGTAGGAGTATAAAAACTTGTTTTGCCGGAACGGATCGCTTCAATAGCCGCTTCTTGAATATGAGAAGGTGTAGTAAAATCCGGCTCCCCAACAGTTAGACTTAAGACATCCGCGCCTTGGGCCTTTAATTTTTTCGCCTTTTCTGATGCGCCTAAAGTAACAGAAGGCTCTAAATTATCGGATCGTTTTGAAAATTTCATTTGCATACATCCCTTTCTACTTTACAAGTTAGATATCGCGAAGGCTGTTGACTTCTTCCCCATCTTCAAATTGTAGTAAATAATAATTGCTGCCTTCGCTATCGCCATTATCATCGGTTGTAACGACTTCCCAAACGGGTGTGTCATCCACCATACCTAAACTTGTTTTTTCAACTGTTTCATTTTCATGTTCTTGTAGTACTGCTTGTCTTGCCTCTTGCTCGGTCAGTCCTTCATCTTGTTGTTCAACTGTTACTTTATTCCCTGATTGAGGAATAATTACAGCTAAATCTCGATCATTTTCATCTTTTCCCATTACTGTAAAATATGTTTCATCCCGCGTAAACCAATAAAAATCATCAACAGTATCGATGTTCGCATATTCTTCAGCAATTTCGACTGCTTCTTGCTTAGCTTGTCGCATTGGACGTGAAGCACGAATGTAAAAGATAATAGAAAAGAAGATAATGAAAAGTAAAACCATGCTGATGACAAATAAGGCAGTGACTTTCTGTTTTTCTCTTTTTTCGTTATCCGGCACTTTTACACGCACCCTTTCTTTTAACTAATTTCCATTATACAAAAAGTTTTATGGAAACTGTACCTTTTTATTCGAAATTATTGGTTTTCTAAAAATTCTTGAATAATTTTTTTCATTTCGTCAATCGTCGCTTCTTGAATCGGCAGTTCCTTAGGCAAAGCTTTTTCTAAACGTTCTCCGTAACTTTTAGTAACTAAACGTCGATCAAATAGGATCATCAGACCTTTATCATTTTCCGAACGAATCAAACGCCCTAACCCTTGGCGTAATTTTAGCGCAGCTCTAGGTAAACTTTCTTGCGAAAAAGGACTGACATTTTGTTCTTTCAAATAATAGTTCCTAGCTTGAATCAGCGGGCGCTTAGGATTTTCAAAAGGCAAGCGCGTCACAATTAATAACTGTAGAGCATCCCCTGGCAGATCGACCCCTTCCCAAAAGCTATCAGCGCCAAATAAAATAGCTTGCTTGGATTGAATGAACCGTTTGAGTAGTTTTTCTTTGCTGCCACCCATTCCTTGCGCCAGGATTTCTCTACCTTTACTTAAAAAATGCTGATGAATTTTCTTATAAACTTTTTGTAATATTTCATGGGAAGTGAACAAGACCAAAGCTGACTGCTCAATATCTTCCAAAAGTATCGTTAAGTTTTTGGCTAAATAATCCGCGTAATCATCACTACTTAATTCATTAACATTGACATGATCACTAGCAATTAAAAGCTTGGCTTGCCTAGCATAATCATAAGTTTGCGGGATCACTTTTAACGGAGCTTCCGGGATCCCTAATTTTTTAGCATAATAATTTCTATTTTTAGGGACCTTCAAGGTGCCACCTAGATAGATAATTTTTTCATAACGATCATACCAAGCAGTATTAGGTAAAATAGCCGCATGAAAGTCAATTAGCTGAATACGTGCAGTTTTTTTATTGCCATATAAATACAACCAGTGAACATAATGAGAAGACCAATTTGTCAGCCAATCAGTCATAAAAGCGGCTTGAGTTTTCATTTCCTCATAAAAAGTCAAAAATTCGCCGAAATAAATACGTTGGCGATCTAACCAAGCATCGCTGATCTTATTCATATATTCGTTTAATTGAGCTTGAATAGAGAGCAGCTCTTGATAATACAATAGCAATCGCTGAATAATTTTCTCGCAGGCTAGCGACAAATCTTGTCGCTGCTCCGCTTGCAAAATAATTTCTTCTTGCGTGGGCCACTCTTCAAACCACTCGACAAAAAGATCTTCTTGGCATTCAATAATTGCTTGTAGTTCTTCTTGATATAAACGTAACAGCCGCAAACTTTCAGCATCCTCTGTAAGCATCATTTCTATTTGATCAAACAGTTGGTTCTCTTCATAAAATTGATTCACTTTACGTTGAAAAGTTGGCGTATCAAGGTAATGCTTAGAAACCTTTTCCATCGTTTCTGGCAGATGGTGGGCCTCATCGATAATTAAGTAGCGGCTTTTTGGCAGCAGCGGTTGGACCCGCTGAGTTTCTTGTGCCAAAAAAGCATGATTGACAATCAAAACATTACTTTGGGTCATACGCTTTTGCAAATGACGTAAGAAGTCTTCTTGGTAAAACGGCTGTTGATCTGATAAATAAGTAATCCCTCGATGCGTAATTTCTTGGAACAACAAGTGATCCAAACGAATCAAGTTCAATTCATCCAAGTCTCCGGTTGTTGTTTGCGTCAGCCATACTAAAATCCCCATCTGATAGAGAGCGTATTGTTTTTGCTGAATAGGTGCATCTAAGGTTGCTTTGAAACGCTGTAAGTCGATATAATGACTTTTACTTTTAACCACAGTCGCATGCAACGGCTGATCAATCAAGGTATTTAGTAATGGAATATCTTGATCAATCAACTGATGCTGCAACAAAATAGAAACGGTACTGATAACCATCGGATTTTCAGGTATTGCTAAAAAAGCTGCCGGCAATAAATAGCCGATCGTTTTGCCCATTCCAGTCGAAGCTTCAATCAATAAGTCTTTCTCATCGTCTTCTGTAAAATGACGGAAAACCATATTCATTAACTGACTTTGCTCTTTACGATACATCAGTTTGTCTTGATAAAGCTTGACCTTTTCCTTTTTACTTTTAGGATAATGATGATTATAATAGTTTTCTTCAAACAACGGGACTTCTTTTTTGCGCAGCGCAATACCATCAATTACTTCTAGTGTAGATGGCAAAGGTTCCAGCTTTTCTTGCATTTCTGTCGTGACCTGCTTGATAAACAACTGAGTCTGTTTACTAGTCACTTCGCTTAACTGGGAAATTTTTTCCAGCGTTACCAGCGGCAATTGCTGCATAGTAGCTTTAATATATAATAGTAAGTCCGCTGTCACTTCGGCATCGCTATCTGCTTGATGCGGTGTTTCATGCTGCAAACCTAAGCTTTCAGCCAGATCGTTTAAACGGAAGCTGACTTGTGTAGGCAAAAAAATTTGCGCTAACTCGACCGTATCGATACCGGGAATATTCAACTCTGGCATGCCACAACGTGTCAACTCATAATTTAAAAAATTATAATCAAAATGAATGTTATGAGCCACAAATATGGTATCTGCTAATAAGTTATAGATTGTTTCAGCGACATCTTCAAAATAAGGCGCTTTTTTGACGCGCTTATTTGAAATATGAGTCAAATGCTGGATCTGATTTGAAATTGGCTTAATCGGATTAATATCTGCTGCAAAACGACTGACAATTTCATCATTTTCAACTAATACGCAACCAAATTGGATGATGCGGTCAGTTTTAGGATCCGTCCCTGTCGTTTCGATATCTACGATTGCATAAGTGGTATTCATCGTTTTTCACCTTTTCTTTGCTCCTTGCATTATAATACAGAACCATCGAAAAACCAATCAACGAAATCAACAATCACCGCTTAAAAACAGTTTGAAAATTGCCATGCTCTTTTATTGCGAAGAGAAGTATAAAGCCAGACTTCCTTTCTTTTCCCAAATATTATTTATATCTAATGGCTATATTGTTTATTCATTTCTAATTAAAACACAAATGTTTTTTAAGCAAAATAAAAAACGGAGCAATAAATGCCCCGTTTAGTGCTTGATTTTTTAAATTAAGCTTTAACTACGTTAGTAGCTTGTGGTCCGCGTTGGCCTTCTTCGATATCGAAGTTTACAGCTTGACCTTCTTCTAAAGTCTTGAAGCCTTCTTCTTGGATAGCTGAAAAGTGAACGAATACATCGTTTCCGTCTTCACCTGTAATAAAGCCGTAGCCTTTTTCTGCGTTAAACCATTTAACTGTTCCTGTTTCCATGTAAAAAAATCCTCCTTGTGTATAAACACATATTTTGCAAATCCTTGTTAAGTGAATATTTGGAAGATGTTCTTAGATGAAACAAGCTACCATAAATTACGTAACAAAAACTACATACGTAGTATAACACATAATAAAAAAAATACCTAGCCTTTTTTGAAGAAAATATTTTTTCTTATAGCTACTAATAAAGTCCACTTTATTTATTACTCAGCAAAAAATAACAGCCCCTTACTCTTACAGTAAGAAGCTGTTATTTTTAAACGAGTAAACCATTAATATCTTAATGTAGCAAATAGACTTTTTTTGCCCGGCGCATCTTCTTGTTCTAGTACAAATACATCCCCGCTATTACGTAATACATCGCGAGAAATAGTATTGAGTACTTGGCGCCAATCGTATTCAGCTTCAGGATCTTCGCCGAAGTTTTCTTGTAAATTAGATGTAGCGATAAAGAATTGATCCACTCGCCCTGCTTCAGCTGCTTGTTTAATATCAGCAACTTGATCGAAGTTTTTCCGATTAATCAATTTTTGATAGCTTTCCACTTCTCTTTTTGACAACTCTTCGGTAATCGGTCCAGTTTCCTCTTCTATTTCTTGCATAGAAAGTTGAGCCGGTGAACGAGTAATCGCTATACTAGGGTCATAATGATTATACTTTGCGTTTTTCTTAAATGTCGTTTGGTTTTCGGAAAGAGCAAAAAGATAAAGCGGTACTTTTTCCTCATTTTCAAGTTCATTGCTTAAAAAGTTATCAATTGCTTGATAGTAGTTATTCCAGTCGATTTCGACTTCTTCATCTTTAGGATTACCACTGTGATAACCTAAACCAGCACGAAAGTCAGTGCCGCCACCAGTAAGTTCGCTGCCTAGAGCTGTTTCTAAATCAGTGGGAGCGTCGCTTGGCAATTCAACCTTGGAGAGTTTTTTATTACTCATGAAATATAAACTCATCGAGCTCCGGTTTAATACCATCAAATAGTAACGATAATTAAATTGTGCGTTCTTGATGATCGCAAGTAAGTAAGGAGTGTCCCCTACATAATATTGATCATCAACAGTAATACTTAAGCGATGGATATAAGTTTCTTCAGCAGTCAAAATAATGGCAACACTTTTCGTTGCATCACGGAAAAATGCTTTATCATTTAATAAATTATCAAATTTTTCTTGGAATGGTGCCCAGTCTTGCTCTGAGTAACGTTTATCAAAACGTTTTTTTGCTTCTTTCATGAAGTTTTTGATCTTCAGCTGATCTTTTTCAACGCCTTGAGGAGACACATTCGTGTTCATCATAATCGTAACAAATGGCCCTTGTACCCCTTCATCTGACAAACGTTCTAATAATTCTCTTCCAATTTTTGCCATATATGTTTCCCTCCTACAAAAATTATATACTACAATTTTAGTGTACCATGACTAAGCATTATAGCAAAATAAAACGTTACCAATTTTGTTATGAAATGATCTATTTTTTTTATCAAACCAGCCAATTTACTAGTGGTTGCTGTGATTTTAGCGACTGAAAAAGAAATACTATTCGTTTTTGCTTGCTCAAAAACTGAATGAGTAATCTTTTGCTTTTCTTGATTATCCAGTGCTTGAATAAATAATACCTCTTCATTCAACTTTCCAGTTAGCAACAAGTTCCCCTTTACAAACAGGAACGTTTGTTCGTATAATAAAAAGTGAAAGTTGGTGATGGTTTTGGTTTATTTCGATTATAAAAAGGAGCCGTTGCGTGATATTTTATTTATCGATGTAAAAAGTTTTTATGCTACGGTGGAATGTATTTATCATGGATGGGACCCTTTAGAAACATTGCTTGTGGTCGCTAGCCACGCTGATAATACTGGAAATGGTTTGATTTTGGCTGCCTCTCCTAAGGCCAAAGAGCAGCTGGGAATTTCTAATGTTTCGCGGATAGATAATTTACCTGATCATCCTTTGTTAAAACAAGTGCCACCTCGGATGAGTTTATATATCCAAGAAAATGTAGAATTAAACCAGCTATTTAAAACCTACGTTGCAGCAAAAGATTTGTTGGTCTATTCAATTGATGAATCAATCTTGGATGTCACGCACTCGTTAAATTTATTTTTTCCTAATCCAAATTTGTCACGGAAAGAAAAACGCTGGTTAATGGCGAGAAAAATTCAAAAGGAAATTTATGAAAAAACTGGATTAATCCTTACTGTAGGCATCGGTGACAATCCTTTATTAAGCAAACTTGCACTAGATACAGACGCCAAACATCAAAAAGCTAGCGGCTATATAGCTGAATGGACTTATCAGGATATCGAAAGTAAAGTTTGGCAAGTTGACCCTATGACTGAATTTTGGGGGATTGGCTCTCGGACAAAAAAACAATTATTTAAAATTGGTATTAATACTATCGAGCAATTAGCAAATTCTGATGTTGATTTACTTTATTATCGTTTTGGTATCATCGGCGAACAGCTCTATCACCATGCCAATGGAGTTGACCGGACAATTTTGGCGGAAACGCCGCCTGTGGTCAAGGAAAAATCCTATGGCAATAGTCAAGTATTACCCAAGAATTATACGGACCAACGTGAAATTGAGATTGTGATTGGCGAATTAGCAGAACAAGTTGCTGCCCGTATACGCCGACATGGTTGTTTGACTTCGTGTGTACATCTTTATATTGGTGCCGCGTATGGTGAGGTCGATGGTGGTTTCTCTCATCAAATGAAAATACCGGCAACCAACACCAGCAAAGAATTGAAGGCACATTGCCTGCGTTTATTTCGTAAATATTATAAAGGACAAGCAATTCGACACCTTGGAATCACCTACTCTAAATTGACTTACACACAAGCTCGAGAATTGGATTTATTTGAAGATATGAATACCCATTTAAACGAAGAGCGCTTAGACAAAGTCATTGATAAAATTCGCGCAAAATATGGATTTACTTCAATTGTTTATGCGACAAGTAAACTAGAAGGCGCGCGCAGTATTGCTCGTAGCCACCTGATTGGTGGTCATAACGGTGGTGCGGGTGGTTTAGATGGACTCTCGTAACAAATTCCTTCTTAAGACATTCGTTTTCGTTTACACGCGTAAACAATTATGCTACACTGAATATGTAATACACAAATAAGGAGGAGTCGTAATGAGTACAACGCATGAACATCAACAACATATGGATCATTCATCAATGGAACACGATCACCAACACGGCGGTCATTCAGGGATGGATCATTCCATGCATATGGGAAATTTAAAACCGAAATTCTTTATCTCACTGATTTTGACTATTCCGATTATTTTAATGTCACCGATGATGGGGTTGGATCTGCCCTTTCAATTCCAATTTCCTGGTTCTGAATGGGTTGTATTGATTCTGGCGACCATTTTGTTCTTTTATGGCGGCATGCCTTTTCTACAAGGAGCAAAAATGGAACTGTCTTCCAAAGAGCCGGCAATGATGACCTTAATTTCTCTAGGGATTACCGTTGCTTATATTTACAGTTTGTACGCCTTTGTCATGAACCATTTTGTACCGCAAGCTGATCATGTCATGGACTTTTTTTGGGAACTAGCTACATTGATTGTCATTATGCTATTAGGCCATTGGGTGGAAATGAATGCCGTAAGTAACGCTGGTAATGCACTAGAGCAAATGGCGCAATTGCTACCTAATACCGCACATATTGTGGATGAAAATGGCGATACAAAAGATATTTCTTTACAAGAAGTACAAGAAGGTCAACATGTTTTAATCAAAGCCGGCGAAAAAATTCCAACTGACGGTACAGTATTAAAAGGTTCTACCAGCGTGAACGAAGCCATGGTTACCGGTGAAGCTAAAGATGTAGAAAAAGAACAAAAAGATAAAGTTATCGGCGGCTCTGTTAATGGCTCAGGTACAATTACGGTGGAAGTAACAGGTACTGGTGAATCAGGGTATCTTTCCCAGGTTATGACTCTTGTCGAAAATGCGCAGAATGAAAAATCAAGAGCTGAATCATTATCTGACAAAGTCGCTAAATGGTTATTCTACATTGCTTTAACTGCTGGGATTTTAGCGTTTATCGGTTGGTTAATTGCCTCAGATTTAAGTACTGCTTTTGAACGTATGGTCACGGTTCTAATCATTGCTTGTCCGCATGCTTTAGGACTTGCGATTCCTCTAGTTATTGCACGTTCAACTTCCTTAGGTGCTAAAAATGGCCTATTATTACAAAATCGTCAAGCACTTGAAACAGCTAAAAAAGTTGACGTCATTTTAATGGATAAAACAGGAACATTAACAGAAGGTAATTTTGCAGTAAATGATTATCGTTCTTTTAATGAAGACTATAACGCAGAACAAGTATTATCTTATATTTCTGCTCTAGAACAAAATTCTAGCCATCCACTGGCTGTCGGAATTTTAAATAAAGCGGAAGAATTATCATTAGATATTCCGGAAGCTTCTGATGTTGATAATTTACCTGGCGTTGGATTAGAAGGAACAGTTGAAGGAAAAGACATTAAAATAGCTAGTGTTTCTTATTTGAATAAGCAATCTATCAGCTACGATCAAGAACTTTTTGATAAACTATCAAGCAAAGGAAACTCCGTCAGCTTCTTATTAATTGATGAAAAAAATATTGGTTTAGTTGCTCAAGGGGATCAAATCAAGCCTGCTGCTAAGTCTATGATTCAATCACTGAAAGATCAAAATATTGAACCAGTTATGCTGACAGGTGATAACAAACAAGTTGCACAATCTGTTGCAAAAGAATTAGGTATTACCGATATTCATGCAGAATTAATGCCCGAAGATAAAGAAGAAATCGTAAAAGATTATCGTGATAATGATCAAGTTGTTATGATGGTCGGCGATGGTGTCAACGATGCACCTAGTCTGGCGCGTGCCGACATTGGTGTTGCTATTGGTGCTGGTACAGATGTCGCAATTGATTCAGCAGATGTCATTTTAGTCAAAAGCGATCCATCTGATATCATGCACTTCCTAACGTTAGCTAAACGTACACAACGTAAAATGGTACAAAATATTTGGTGGGGTGCTGGCTACAACATTGTAGCTATTCCACTAGCAGCTGGTGTTCTTGCTCCTATCGGTATAATCTTAAGTCCTGCAGTTGGTGCAATCGTGATGTCACTAAGTACAATTATCGTAGCTATTAACGCAATGTT
The DNA here is from genome assembly GCF_003795145.1 of Tetragenococcus koreensis. GTDB lineage: Bacteria > Bacillota > Bacilli > Lactobacillales > Enterococcaceae > Tetragenococcus > Tetragenococcus koreensis. The sequence continues at coordinate 955,984 of NZ_CP027786.1, forward strand.
GCTGAAAATTGATTAAAGCTTAATTCAATTCAAAAGAAGTTACCAAAAATGGTAGCTTCTTTTTTTATGTCTAAAATTTAATTTAGAAAAATTTTTAATCCGCTAGTGACATTTTGTCACTTTTGTTGTATATTGAGTTAGTGACATTTTGTCACTTTAACTGAATAAAAATTTATCTAGGAGGTTATAGACATGTTTTTAGCATTAAAAGAAATGCATTATTCCAAATTGCGTTTTGGATTGATTATCGGAATGATGATTTTAATTGCTTATGTTGTCTTTATGTTATCTGGACTAGCAAGAGGTCTAGCAGAAGAATTTAAAAAAAGTGTAGAAGATTGGCAAGCTGAAGAAATTGTTCTATCTGATGAAGCGAATAAGACCCTTGCTGCTTCCCAGTTAACAAGGAGCGACATTGATGATGTACAAAGTTCTACTAAAGCTCCTGTCGGTTTATACAGCGGAGCAATTAAAGGCACCCAACAAGACATCACAGTTTTTGGTAGTAGCAAACAAGCCTTTTTATTGCCTGAACTTACTCAAGGTGAAAACTTCAAAAATAAAAATGATATTATCATCTCACAAAATCTAGCAGATACAGGCTATCAAATCGGCGATAAAATTAATATTGGTCAATACGAAGAAGATTTAACCATTACTGGTATTTTCCCCGAATCTTACTATACCGTAAGTCCTGTGGTTTATACAGATTTGGAAACTTGGACATCATTGAAATTTGGCGATCAACCATTTGCTTCTGATGAGGAAAAACCAATCAACGCCATTGCTACAGAAGAAAAAGTGACTCAAGTAGAAAATGAAGAAGGTTTAGATCTCTTGACGACTCCCGAATTGATTGAAAATATTCCTGGGTATTCAGCTCAAAACCTCACATTAGATGCTATGATCTATTTCTTATTCGTAACAGCTGCAGCAGTTATAGGAATATTCATGTATGTTATTACCCTCCAAAAGACCTCGATTTTTGGTGTAATGAAAGCTCAAGGCATCCGAAACTGGTTCATAGCAAAATCGCTCATTGCTCAATCCTTTTTAGTAGGAATATTGGGAACTGGAATTGCTATGCTACTTGCCTACCTTACAAGTTTGGTCTTACCCACTGCGATGCCTTTTGCCATTATCTGGTCTCAGTGGTTACTTTATAGTTTTGTTTTAGTTTCTGTCGCTATTATTGGTGGGTTATTCTCAATACGAACCATCGCTAAAGTTGATCCCATTACTGCTATAGGAGGATAATTATGGAAAATATATTAGTCATGGACAATATTTTGAAAAAATTTGGTTCTGGTCATACAGAAGTGGCCGCATTAAAAGATATAAATTTTACAGCTAAAAAAGGAGAATTCATAAGTATTATCGGTCCTTCTGGCTCAGGAAAAAGCACATTTTTGACTATTTCTGGAGGCCTGCAAAGTCCAAGTTCTGGAGACATTTTAATTAACGGCACTTCCTTTTCTAACTTATCAGAAAAAAAGCGCTCTGATTTACGTTTTAAAGAAATTGGTTTTATTTTACAAAGTTCTAACTTAATTCCTTTTTTAAAAGTCAAAGAACAATTTATGCTAGTTGATAAGGTCGATAAACGTAAAGCTTCTAATGGACAAATAAACGACCTATTAGAATCTTTGGACATTACTTCTTTAAAAAATAGCTACCCTCGTGATTTGTCTGGTGGTGAACGACAACGTGTGGCTATCGCGCGCGCCTTATTTAATAACCCAAGTTTGATCCTAGCAGACGAGCCCACGGCAAGTTTAGATACAGAACATGCTTATGAAGTAGTTAAGTTATTAGTAAAAGAAGCACATGAAAAACAGAAAGCTACAATCATGGTAACTCACGATGAACGAATGACTCATTGGAGCGATCGAAACTACCAAATGAAAGATGGTCAATTACTTAAAATGGATAAAAGTTGAGCTGTTTTTCTATAGTGACAAAAAAAGTAAGCACGAGTATACTATAAATAAAGATCACTAAAGGAGACAAGTAAATGCCTAAAGAAACCTTCCTTAATTTGTCACAGGAAAAAAAACAGCATATTGAACAGATTTTATTGGAAAAATTTTATAATCGGCATATTAGTCAAGTGAAAGTTTCAGAAATCGTTGAGGCGATGCAGATGTCTCGTGGTGCTTTCTATAAATATTTCCAAGATTTAGAAGATGCCTACTTCTATCTTATTCATAAATATGCTATGAAAATCCATGGAGACATCTTATCTTCTATCAGTCAGCATAAACAAGACTTTTTCTTAGGTATCGAAAATTTTCTGATATTTTGCAGTGAATTAGACCGAAATGATCGATATTGGCAAATGCTTCAATTACTTACTCAAAGTAGTCATTCACAAATGACTCAACGAAAGAAATTGTCACCAGACTCGCCCATGTTTTCTCAATGGTTAGATTTGCTTAAACACAACCATTTTGTTATGGACTCTTATGATGAAGCTCTTAGTTTCTTATATTTCATAATGAATTTAGTGATGAACGCTCTTACTGATTGCATTGTCAATAATTGGAGTACGGAAGAGTTAGTTCATGACTTCCACTTTCAAAAAAAATGGCTACTACAAGGAATTAAGCATAAAACTACTTCATAAAGGTCTTTTTACTATTATTCTTACCTGAAAATTTGGTTTGATTTTTAAAACTAATAAACTCGGTGCAAATTACAATTTTACATCTTGAAAGCTCTTCTAGCTAATTTTTCGCAAAAAAATCCTCTATCTAAGATTCTTTAATGTCCTAGATAGAGGATTTTTTATTTAAAATGGAATAAGACTAAATACGCCAGCTGCTACAAGTCCTCCAACGATAGGACCAACGATTGGTACCCATGAATAAGACCAATCAGAAGTTCCTTTATTGGCAATTGGTAAGATTTGGTGAGCGATTCTAGGCCCTAAGTCACGGGCTGGGTTAATCGCATAACCTGTAGGTCCACCAAGGGATAGGCCGATAGAAAGTACCAAAAGTCCTACAAGAAGCGGGTTAAACCCATCAGAAATAGAATTTTCTCCTAAGCTAAGTAAGCCCATAACTAAAATAAAAGTGCCTATAATTTCAGTTACAGTATTAGCTGTTAAGTTACGTACAGCCGGTGCAGTGGCAAATGAACCTAAAATACCATCTTTGTCATCTGTTTCACTCCATAATGGCATGTATGCCAACCATACAAGAGCTGCTCCAACAATACCACCTAAGATTTGTGCAATAATAAATGGTACAACTAAACCAGCAGAGAAATCACCCATAGCTGCAAAAGCAAGTGTTACGGCTGGGTTTAAATGGGCGGGTCCCATAAAACCAGAAATATAAATCGCCATGGCTAAGCCCATGCCCCATCCTACAGTAACAGCGATCCAACCTGCACCTTCTGCTTTACTCTTTTTTAAATTAACACCAGCAACAACGCCGTCACCTAGTAAAACAAGTACAGCTGTCCCTAAAAATTCACTAAATATTTGTAAACTATCACTCACGGTATTAGTCCTCCTTCAACTCTTTCAAATCCGATTCTGCCACTACTTCAGCTAATTCTTTTTGATAATTGGCTTTTTCTTCATCGCTCCATTGATAAAATTCAGCCATTTTGTCAAGCACTGGTTGTTCTAAAGCGTCTAACTCATCGCGAATAAATAAGATAAAGTTTGTGCGTCGTAAGAAGTAGTCAACCGGAGTTAACACAAGTTCCTCATTTAACGCATAATTTAATGAAAAACTATCACGTTGGCTTAACCCTTTGATTGGTTCATCATAAGTCAATACTGTTGGTAAACTTGATCCATAAAGATTTGCCAAGTAAAGAGCGTCTTTTTCATTTAATCCTTTACCTTGTGCCTGTTTAGCTAATTTTTCAATTTCTTCATCAACGTTATCAGGATCAATATCTCCACCAGAAACTGGATATTCTTTAGAGTCAATTAAGTCAAATTGATTATCTAGCTTCTCATTAATTTTCTTTAAAGCACCTTCTGCCATCAAACGATAGTCGGTAATTTTACCACCTGAAAGAGTAACTAAACCGTCGCTAGCTTCTTCCAAGCTACTTCCGCGAGAAATTTGTGATGGATCAACTTCCCCACTATCCTGTGCACTATCTGCTTCTTGGATCGCTTTTTCGACATCGTCTCTTTTAGCACTGTCTTCTAAATATTCTTTTGTGGTGTTTACTACTTTATTGAAACTTTCATCAGAAAGTTTTTCACTGCCGCCACCACCATTATAATCAGAACCGCCATTTGCAGTGATTAATGGGCGTAGTCCTGCCCAACTAGCTTCGATATCATCTAAACTAATTTTAGCATCAGGATAACGGCGGTTAACAATTCTTAACAAGTAGTCGACATCTTCTTGTGTAACTTTTGGATGTTTTAAATCACCATGATAGTCAGTATCTGTTGTTCCAAAGTAGGTTTTGTCCTCTCTGGGAACAACAAAAATCATACGGCCATCGTTTTCACCTGTATCAAAATAAGTTGGTTGTGGAACATTTAATTTTTCTTTATCCACAACTAAATGAACACCTTTTGTAGGACGCATTTGGTCAGATAAATCATCTTTTTTATCTAAGTCACGTACTTCATCTGTCCATGGACCGGAAGTATTGATCACAACTTTAGCATTGATATGGAAAGTCATACCGGTAATGACATCTTGAACATCAGCGCCGTTGACCATACCTTGTTGATCATGTGTAATCTTAACAACTTTGACTTTATTTAATACTCGAGCACCATCTTCATGCGCTTTTTTGATATTTTCAATCACTAGTCGAGAGTCATTGTTACGAAAATCAAGGTAAACGCCGCCACCTTGCAAACCTTCTTTTTCTAATTGAGGTTCTCTTTCTAACACTTCTGACTTATTTAAGGTATAGTTAGCAAATTTGCCGGTAACGCCTGCCAACCGATCATATAAGTCCATTGCTACCTTTGCTGAAAACATGTTAAATGTTGCGCCAGCTTCATCATAAATAGGCAAAAGCATTGGGTCTGGTTTCGGAATATGCGGTGCGATATGTTGTACATTCGCACGTTCTTTTACCGTATCGTTAACAACTTCCACATCAAATGTTTTTAAGTAACGAATACCACCATGGACTAATTTTGTTGATCGCGAAGAAGTTCCTTCAGCAAAATCTTGCATTTCAACTAATGCGGTTTTCATACCGGAAGCGGCGGCTTGTACAGCAACGCCAGCTCCGGTAATCCCTCCTCCAATTACAAGTAAGTCTAGTTCTTCATCTTGAACTTTTTGTATTTCTTCATTTCTTGTCTTATATGAAAAGACCATCAATTATCCTTCTTTCCTTGCACGATGTTTAAATACTCGAGTTGCTTCAACGGCTTCTTGCCATCCTGTATATAGATCATCACGTTTTTCCTCTGTCATTTCTGGTTTGAACGTTTTGCCTTCTTCTTTTAGTTCTTTCAACTCATCTAGATCTTTCCAGAAACCAACTGCTAAACCAGCCAAGTAAGCTGCCCCTAGAGCTGTTGTTTCAAGATTTGCAGCACGTTCTACTTCAATGTTTAAAATATCTGATTGAAATTGCATAAGAAAGTCATTATTTGCAGCAGCACCATCCACTCTTAGAAGTGGGATATCAACATCTGAGTCTTTGTTCATTGAGTCAATAACATCTTTTGATTGGTAAGCAATCGATTGTAATGTTGCTTTTACAAAGTCTTCTCTAGTCGTAGCACGCGTCAAACCAAATACGGCACCACGTGCTTCTGAATCCCAGTATGGAGCGCCTAAACCAGTAAATGCAGGGACTACATAAACATAATCGTCATCGCTCGCTTTTCTTGCCATTTCTTCTGATTTAGGTGCCGTTTCCACCATTTTCATAGCGTCACGCAACCATTGAATGGCAGAACCAGAAACAAAAACGCTACCTTCTAAAGCATAATAAACTTTACCATTAATCCCATAACCTATGGTCGTCAGCAAATTATTTTCAGATAATTGAGGTTTTTCCCCAACGTTCATAACAATAAATGATCCAGTGCCGTAAGTGTTTTTCACCATTCCAGGTTCAAATGCCATTTGACCAAATAAAGCTGCTTGTTGGTCCCCTGCCATACCAGCAATTGGAACTTCACTACCGAAGAAATGATACGTTTCAGTGTAGCCGTAGACTTCCGAGTTACTTTTAACATCTGGTAACATTGCTTCTGGAATATTCAATAAATCTAGAATTTCTTTATCCCATTGTAAATCGTGAATATTATATAGCATCGTACGGCTGGCATTCGAATAATCCGTTACGTGAACATTTCCACTGGTCAGTTTCCAAACGAGCCAAGTATCGATTGTACCAAATAGTAAATCACCATTTTCAGCTTTTTCTTGCGCGCCTTCCACGTGATCTAATATCCAACGAATTTTGGTTGCGGAAAAGTAAGGATCGATCACTAATCCGGTTTTTTTATGAATAAAATCTTTGTAGCCATCGTTGACTAATTGTTCAGCAATATCAGCTGATTGACGTGATTGCCATACAACAGCATGGTAAATCGGAAGTCCAGTATTTTTGTCCCAAATAACCGCTGTTTCACGTTGGTTGGTAATTCCAATGCCGGCAACTTCGCTAGGATGAATCCCTGATTCAATTAACGCGCCGGCCACAACCGCTTGCACAGCATTCCAAATTTCATTGGCATTATGTTCAACCCAACCAGAATCGGGGAAGTATTGGGTAAATTCTTTTTGTGAGCTACCGATTTCGTTTGCATTTTTATCAAATAAAATTGCTCTAGCACTCGTTGTACCTTCATCTATCGCCATAATATATTTTTGTTCTGTCATAATAAAATTTCTCCTTTTCCTTTTTGTGTATACTTTTTGTATACGTTTTCTTTACAGTTACATCCTACCGCGGAACCAACCGTTTATTTTCCCAATTTTTTACAGATTTTTGGAATTTCTGACAAAATCTCATGCTGACAACGCTTACGTCATACTTGACGAACCAATTTTTTTATTTCTTTTAAATCGTACGCTGAACCAAGTTCGGTTATGCGATAAATCGTGGTATTCAAATCAAGCGCTGTATTCGTAATTACCAAATCATATTTTTTCCCAGCTTCAAAAGGTTCGACCACCACCCCATTTAAACTTTTCAATTGCAGCATTAGCATATTTGTCGCAGCTTCCTTAAATAACGCATCAAACTGTAAGGCAATTCCTACATGAACTTCTCGATTGACTTTGACATCAACAATAGTAAGTACGCTTAAATACTTAACCGCCGCCATTGCTAATAAACTATTTTGTTCATTTTGTTCGATTTGTAGTTCTTTACAAGAAAGCGTCAGCAGCTTTTCAACATAAGATTGGATGTTACGCGTAGATAACGTTTCTTCTAATTGCCAAATATTTGCACGGTCATAAGTTTCAACGTCTCCGACAAAAAAGTAAAGTCGAATATGTATCTGAGATAAATGATAATAGCAGGTTGCTTCTAACTCCTTACGAATATTTCTAGGATCATACATTCTTAAAATTGTTTCTAAAATCACTGTGTCACACCAAGCAGAGGGAGTTAAACGTGAACGTTGCAACGAATAAGCGTGAAAATCTTCCTGCGAAAGAACGGACATGCCAATTAAAAATATGAAATGTAGCATTGCCTCTTCTTCTTTAATTTCAACAGCATAAAAACTGAAAGAACGACGAATAATCGGAACTAATTTCAAATATAAAGGGTCTTTTTTATAAGGTTCAAACTTTTCTTTGAATTGGCTAAACTGGGAATCAGGAACTGTAATTCGCTTTTTGGTAATACGCAGCCATAAAAGAATCCGCTTTTTAACTACTGGAACAAAATTTAAATTCAAGCCTCTTTCAAGACTTTCAATAATATGTGATTCTCTAGAAGAACTTTGCTCATACCCTTGCTTTAGATACCATAACAATTGAAAATAAAAATAACGAATTTGACTTTCTTCTCCAATAATCTTCCCTTGCCAGATCCGCAGCTCAAATTCTTTTAGTATTGTATTTAAATCTTTTATTTTGCGTGACAAAGAGGATTCACTGATTTTTAATTCTTGTGATAAGCGAACCGGATTAATTTCTTTTTCTTCTAATAAATATAATAAAATTTGGTACTTTGGTGTACTTAAATAAAGATTTGTTTCCACCTCTTCTAAAGAAAAATCAGGTGCTTTAGAAAAGGTTACTTGAGCTCCATCATATTTTATTTGACAACGATTTTTAAATGGCTCAAATGCTTCAACCAGTTCTTCAATATAATTATCCGTTGACTTTTTTGATAGGTCCAACATTCTACGTACGTCATGAACGTTCATTTGTCCACCAGCGATAATTAACTGTTTGATTAAATAAATTTGCTTAGCTTCTCTTTTTTCTAATAACGCTTCAAAACGCATGACGAGTTTCACTTCCCATATTTATTCGATTTAAAGGCTCCATTACGTTGGTAAATTCTGGTTGGAAGAAATAATCATTTTGCATTAATTCAGCTAGCGTTACTTCATTTTCGATCGCTAAAGCAGCGGTATTAATTTTTTCTAAACAGTTCGTCTGCGATAATAGTTGCATTCCCAAAAGTTTTTTAGAAGCTTTTTCAAAGACTGCTTTGCAATAGATCGGTGTTTTATCAACTAATGAAGCATTTTGTGTAAAAGATTTCGTCGCAACTTCGCCTGAATAGACAAATGCTTCTTCCTCGATTAATCCCGTACTAGCTAGATACCAGTCAAATACTTTGGTTCCAATTGTGCGCAAACCACCTTTAAATTTCATTTGTGTTTGTAATAGATTTTCCGCAGCCACAACTCCTGAGCGAACGGCGTGATTAATTTGCGGCAGATAGGCCCCTTCTTCTCTTATTCTCACAGGACTATGAATTAAATCTCCCACAGCAAAAACATCTTGGGCTGATGTTTCTAAATAATCATTGATTTGAATCGTGTTATCACTATGCAGTTTAAACTTTTTCGTAAATTTCGCCAGTTGCGGATGCACATTCACTGTCGTCAAGACATGATCGCTGGCAATTTTTTGCTCACCAAGCAAAATTTCATATTGTTCATTTTTAGTTACTTCTGTCACAGTCGTATTGAAATGAAAGTGTACATTGGGGGTTTTTTTCAGTGCCGCTAAAAAAGGCTTCAAAAAATCTGGATCAAAGTATTTGAATAACGGATAATCCATTGCTTCAATTAAATGAACTGTCTTATTTAAATCAACAAAGGTACTCGCTGCTTCCATACCAGCTTGTCCAGCGCCAATAATAGCAATGGTAGAAGCATTTTTGATTTGTGCTAATATTTTATTCGATAAATCATAATTTTTAAAACTAGGATCCCATTCATCGTCATCTTCGAGTCCAATATTCAGCGACTTCTGTTCGGAACCATTCGCTAAAATCAATTTATCATAATGATAGGTGTTCTTACTTGTTGTAATTTCATGTTTTTCAGGATCACAATCAAACAACGTTTCTGACAGTTTTACGTTGATACGTTGCTCTTCTAATTGTTTTTTTGTAGTAAATACTGCATCGTTTAAATTTTCAAATTTATTTTGTAAGTATAGCAGTAAACCACCTGGCAAGAATCCCACAATCGGGTTTTTCTCAATGATAGTAATTTCTGCATCAGGATAAAGTTCTCTCGCATGAACGCCACAACTTACTCCCGCAAAAGATGCACCAATAATATAAATCTTCACTTTCGGTCCCCTTTCTATGGATACCCTTTCATAATTATAACATAAAGTATGTTAGTTAGAATGCTAAACGTTTGTCAGCTAAAGTATGCCTTGTGAACTACTCGCCACTTAGCTAAACCTGACGGTTCTTAACGCTTGAAGTGGGAGCTTCTTGGGAAAAGAGCCTACTTGTTCGTTTATTTTTTTACTAACAGCGGTGTCTCTTATTTACCAAGCTATCCCCGTAGTTCCTACGGTTCTTGATGGTATTGTATCTAAGCCAATGCTTGTAATCGCAGACCCTCGGTCAGAATATTTATACTCGCATTGATGTCTCGATCATGGTGTGTATGACAAATAGGACAAGTCCATGCTCGAATATCGAGCGATTTCTTCCCATCCTTATGTCCGCACTCTGAACAGATTTGACTCGATGGAAACCATTTGTCCACTTTGACGATTTTCCGACCATACCAATCCGCTTTGTACTGCAATTTAGTCACAAAACTTGACCATGATACATCAGAAATGCTTCTTGCTAATTTATGATTACGTAACATCCCTTTTGTGTTTAAGTCTTCAATACAGATAATATCGTGATTTTTGATCATTTCTGTACTCAACTTATTCAGAAAGTCGTTACGCTGATTCATTACTTTTTCATGGAGTCGTGCCACTTTTCGTTTTTGCTTTTGGTAGTTCTTAGCTTCAAAAAGATTTGTGCCTTTCTGTTTAGCTAACAAAGCACGCTTTGACAACTTGCGTTGTTCGCGTTGGAGTTTCTTTGCCATTTTGGACGTGAATTGATTATTATCGATTTTTTGACCGTCAGAAAGAATCGCAAAATCCCTAATACCTAGGTCAATGCCAATAGCGGAATGGGTTTTAGGTAACGCAACAACTTCTTCTTTACACAACAAAGAAATAGAGTATTTGCCACTTGAATGATGTGAGATTGTAGCAGATTTTATCATTCCTTTAGGATTCCTATGAAGCTTAATCCTAACGAATGACTTCAACTTAGGGAGTTTGATAAATTTATTATCAATCAGAGCGATTGTTCCGTTTTGATTGTTGGTTGTATAGCTTTGAACTGGATTTTTCTTGCTTTTAAAACGAGGAAACCCGACAGATTTATCATGAAAGTAGTTCTTGTAAGCTTTATCTAAATGGAGTTGGGCATTTGCTAGCGCAAGACTATCTGCTTCTTTCAAGAACGGAAAATCTTCCTTATATTTAGCAGGTGTTGGAAAACGCATTTTTTTAGATGAATCATTCTTCGTTTCTTCGTAAGCTTTCATTCGGTCATCAAGCATCAGATTGTAGACCTTACGAACACAGCCAAAAGACTTAGCAAAGAAAATTTCTTGTTCTTCTGTTGGATAGATTCGGAATTTGTATGCTTTTAGTCGCTCCATAAAGGAACCTCCTTTCTATTTGTGATTGTTTCCTTGGTTTTGAATATATTTCTTAATGACATCCATTGAAGCGTCTCCAGTTGTCAAAAGGCAAAAACTTTTAGACCAAAACGTTTCTTTCCAAAGAAATTGTTTGACTCTTGGAAAGTCACGTTTTATCAAGCGTGAACTGGCACTTTTATAGGCATTAATGAATTTTGTAAGTTCTGTTTTGGGTTGAGTTTTGAACATAATATGAATGGGGTCTTTATCATGATTCCACTCCACTAAAGTAATAGAATACGATTCTGAAATTCTTTCAAAAGTTGCTTTAGCATCATCAGATATTTCACCATCAATCCCTTGTCTACGATGTTTTATTACTAAAACAAGGGGGGGAATAAAGAAGAAACACGGAATGATTATTGGTATCTAATTCCATGTTATATCCACTCATTTCTTATATAGACTGATTATAACACGAGATAGAATAAAAAAGTAAGCATGCCCTAATTGTCGGTTTTCAAGTTACCCTTATACCGGACGGCATTCATCACCCACCTATAAAGGCTGGGCGACTTCTGCCTGAATTACGTTAAACAACAGGATGTTTTTGCTGCGGTACATAATCTTTCATCGTTTAGCTAGCTTGCTAGGTTATTTCTAAAAGGGAAAGATCGTTAGTGTCTCTTCGTTTTGATTAATCAGATGCAGTTCATCTACTTTAAAATCTAGTGCTGTTAATTGGAGAACACTTTCCAATTGATTTTGTTCTTCTTCTGTCCATTCTGCTTTTTGATCAATAGAATAACTTACTTCAGCTTGATTTTCATCAATTGTCGCATGATGGATTTCAACCGTTTCGTTAATACTTGGCTGTCTTGCAACATTGTCATCTGTCACACTCCGCATCGCTACTAACGTCTCAGCAAAGTCGAGCAGTTCTCCATTTTCATCATAGACTTCTTCACCCGCGGTAGCGCCAGTTACATAGTGATATTCTGGATCGTCTGTTTCTTCTGTTGGGAAAAGATAATATCCTCGATTTTCATTGGCATCTACTTCCATCGATTCTATGTCACCAGATTGGCCGATGCTAATCCCTGGTTCATCCCCCACATAGAAATACAACTGTTCTACCCCATAAAGGAAACTGATCTGCGTTAACATTTTTGAAAACTGCGTTTGTTCAGTTGAAGACATACTTGCCATCATTTCATCTGGTGAAAAAACAAGAGTAGCCTCAGTACCATTCTCAATCGTAACATTTTCTAATTCCGACAATACATTTTGCGAGGTCATATCACTTTCCACTAGTGAGTTTTTCATATCTTCTTCTAATGAACCATTTTCTTTTGTTCTGTTGAAGTCTAATGTAAGAATTGCCGGTGTATTATTCTCTAAATAAATATATTCGCCATAGATCAGATAATCCGTTGGCGTGGTCTCTTCTTGATAAGTCGATTCTTCATTTGTAGTCACTTCGGTTGTCTGGGCATCAGTTTCTTGATCCGTTTCCAACGCTGCTTCTGATTCGCTTTCATTGCTTACTTCGGATTCATGCTCCGTATGGGTTTCATTATTTCCCGTCTCATTTGCTGAGCTACATGCTGTAAAAATGAATAAGAAAACGATCGCAAAAAATAACCGGTAAAAGTACTTCATAGTAGTGATCCTCCCTCTAAAATGAATTTGTCGCCAGCTGTTATTAACTAATTGTAAAATACTTATCAAACGAAAGCTTAGGTTATAAAATGAGTTTTCCTGTACCGTATATACCGAATCGATTTCAATAATTTACATCTCTCAGTTTCTTAGTTTAATTATAACATTTTCTGCACTTAGATCTAATCTCCAAAATATTTATAATTTTACTTCTTCATCATGCCACGTTGCAAACGTTGATATGTTTCTCTTTCTTCTTCTGTTAACAAATGACGTTGACTGAATATCTCTAGTCATTGTAGATCATGTGATCCTTTTCTCATTAAAATATTCCTTCCTATTTTAGTAAATATGCAAAAATAGCCGATTTCTTTTTCAATAAAATGAATTTTTGAATACGCTTTTCTTGCAAAAACGTGAAAAATGTACAATACTGAATGTAGAGAAATTTATAAGGAGTGGAGATTATGACAAAAGAACAATTCGATTTAGTACGTTCAAAAGATGGTTTTATTGCTGCACTAGACCAAAGTGGTGGTAGCACTCCTAAAGCATTAAATGACTATGGTATTTCCGATGATCAATATAATTCAGAAGAAGAAATGTATGATTTAGTCCAAGAAATGCGAGCTCGGATTATTACTTCTCCTGCTTTTTCTTCAGAAAAAATCATTGGAGCTATTTTATTTGAAGCCACAATGGATAGAGAAATTGAAGGGAAACTAACTGGTGATTATTTAACAGATAATGGTATCGTCCCTTTCCTAAAAGTGGATAAAGGTTTAGACGAAGAAAAAAATGGCGTGCAACTCATGAAACCGATAGATAACTTGGATGATCTTTTACGTCGTGCTAATGTGCGTCATATTTTCGGAACGAAAATGCGTTCTAATATTCTTTCTTTCAATGAACAAGGGATTCGCGATGTCGTTAAACAACAATTTGATTATGCAAAACAAATTATTGCTGCTGGTTTAATTCCTATCGTGGAACCTGAAGTAAATATTAATGCAGAAGAAAAAGAAAAAATCGAAGCACTATTGAAAGATGAAATAACGGCACAGTTAGATCAATTATCTGAAGAACAAAATGTTATGTTGAAACTAACAATCCCGTCTGTCGCTGGGGCTTATAAAGAGCTAATCGAACATCCAAGAGTTGTTCGTGTAGTAGCTTTATCTGGTGGTTATCCAATTGATGTTGCAAACGAAAAATTAAAAGAAAACAAAGGGCTAATTGCAAGTTTCTCAAGAGCGCTAACCCAAAACTTACATGTTGAACAAACTGAAAAAGAATTTGATAAAGCCCTTAAAGAAGCTGTTGATAGTATCTACGAAGCATCGATCACTTAAAAAAATTACGAAAAAGCTACGTTCTATCCTTTTTGGGAACGTAGCTTTTTTTATTTAATAATGTACACAATTAATAACAAGACCTCAACACTCGCAATTTACTTCACAGTTTTGGCAATCATCCAAATAAAACGATTCATCTTTATAATAAGAAAGTCTCTGTTGATTAATTGATAGATCATTACTTCTTTTAGCAATTTCTTCAGCAATCATCGCAAAACGTTGCCGAAATTTATAAATATAGCAAAAAACGACACCTTGATTACATACACTTGGACCAATTAAAAAGACATTTGGTGAAATTATAGATTCATCAAAGTCATTTAATTGCGCTTCATCCGCTTGATAAAGGAACAAATCAGGAGCTAAAATTTGCGCACCGTTAGTAAAACCCGTACATAAAATAGGCTGGTTTTCTACTTGAAGAGTATGACCATCAGTCGTTATCAAGTTATACTTCTTCGCTTTTCTGCTAATTTCCTTGATAGAAATATCCTGATAAATTTGAATTTCTCCCTTTACAGCTTGATTGGTTTTAAAATCAAAAAACTTTTGCCGCGTAAAAGGTGATAAACGAATACTAGGATCCGCTTTTTTAGCTGTCAAACCCGTGGTGTTCGTATAAAGAGTAACCTTTTTACCTAATTCAGCCAAATTTAACGCGGCATCGATCCCACTTTCATTGCCACCAATAATTGTTTGCTGGTCACCAGAAAATTGGCGCCACGAGTCTACTTCCCCATAATGAATGCCATGTTCTTTTCCACCAGCAATCCAACTTTTATTAGGGAAAGAATACTCTCCCATTGCAAAAATAAGGTATTCAGTAAAAATCTCTTCTTGTATTGTTTCCAATAAATAACCGTTCTTTTTTTTTACAATTTTCTGTACCTTCCTATTTGTAAAAACCGGTAATTGATATTCTTTTGCTGCCAAATCAAGATATTTTGCATAGTCTTTTCCAGATAACCGTTCTTTTCCAAGCGTAAAAGCTGGTGAAGTGTCTACTGAAATAGCATTCAAATCAGACATTCCGAAGCCATTACTGGTAAACGAAGGTGTTATAAAGCGCGTTTCTTGCGGCCAATTTTTAAAACTATTGCCTACTTCATCCTTATCTAAAATTACAAAATCTCGAACTCCTAATTCAGTTAACGTGATCCCCATACCAATACCAGCTGCGCCAGCGCCAATAATAACAATTTTTTTATCCATTTACTCCCACCTTCTGCTAGTTAAAATCTAAATATAATTTACTCCCTTGATTATTCGCATACTTACCATGTTTATATAAAGCAAACGCTCCAGCTAAAACGTAATACCATTAAACCCGAATAGATCCAATTGGGCACAATGCAATGCCATTACAAGCGCTCCATAATTAATCCATACCTTCCAAAACTTCAACTGGATTTAAAAAAATACACAATAAACGATGTAATAACCAACAAATAACAAAACTCCAAATACACACGAAAATCGTACCTGTAATTTGAACAAAAAAATTGCCATTTTCAGCAAAAATCCCAGCAAGTACAGAGCCAACCACACCACCTGTTGCATTCATCCCAAAAGAATCTACTGCATCATCAAATAAAGGATATTTTTTCTGCAAAAAGTTAATTACTATTGGACAGCTACCCCCTACAATCAAAGCAATTAAAAAAGAACTTAATGGTGTGACATAGCCAACAGAACAAGTACTGCCTACTAGGCCCGCAATCATGCCATTCATCAAAGCAGAAATTGTATATTTCTTTTCAATATAACGAGTCATTAAGAACCAACTAATACCGCCACCTAGGAACGAAAGTAATGTATTGAGCCAGATGCTTATTGCTTCAGTACCAAAATAACCGGCCGGTGCCATATTGAACCCAAACCAACCTAAGGTAATAAATAACATACCAACATAGGAAATTGTATATTGCATCGGTTTCATAGTACTTTTTTTATTTCTTATTGGTAAACTCTGAGCTAAAACTAAACTTCCAATTCCAGCTGTAACATGTACTACTAAACCTCCAGAAAAGTCTAGCACGCCCAACTGGTCTAATAAAGCAGATTCTCCCCAGAGTAAATAACAAATTGGCGCGTAAACAACGAATATCCATAAAGAAGAGAAAACTGCTGCATAACACCAACTGCCTCTTTCTAAAACAGATCCAATAAGCATAATGACCGCATACAAACAAAATAATTGTTGCAAAAGCATTTGCATTATGGTTTGCGAAGATAGTTTAGTCGAAAAAAATGGTTTGCTGCAAATTGCCAAAATAGCTGACTGAAAAACCACCAAAGAGCCAAATTACACTTCCTGAAAGAAGAACAATTGTCCCTAATAACAGGGTATGCTGAATATATTTCTGTTGCACAAAGCCAATATAATACAGTACTACACCAAAAACCATTAACCACATAAAAATAAAACATAACCAATTAAATAATTCGTCCATGGTCCCCCCTACCCGCTCATTAAAAGTCCCCATTTTAATTTATTAACATTTCTCTTATGTTTTTTTCTGGTAAATTTTTACCAATCAATACGATTTTTGTCGCAGGATCATTTCGCCACTCTTCCCCTTCCTCTATACGAAAGGCCATATTAACGCCTTGAAGTATTAGTTGCTTTTCATTTCCCTCAATATTTAAAATCCCTTTATAACGCATCAAATCCATACCATATTTTTGAATTAAAATTTGGATCCATCGCATTATATGTTTTTCAGAAAAAGAATCCTCGGAGTGAATCACAAAACTATTCACCGGTGTGTGAACATGGTCATGATAATGATGCTCATGATTTTCCATCATATGTTCAATATCGTTTTCGATTTCACTATTTTGTTTAGACGAATGGTCAAAAAGATCTAGTCCGATCAGATCTGAGTATATTTCATTAAAATTCAATTTCCACTTGTCAACGAAAGGGTTAATCGCTTCTAGTTCTTTTGCTATCTTTTTTGTTTCTTGCGTGGATACTTGATCCGTTTTTGTAAGCAGCAGTTTATCAGCAAAAGCTACCTGCTCTACTGCTTCTGTATAGTTTTCAAGTTGATAATGAGCATTTTTAACATCAACAAGTGTCAAAATACTATCAATCACAAAATGCTCGCTTAAAACAGGCGTCCGGATGATTGTCTGAGCAATCGGGCTTGGTTCAGCAAGCCCACTCGTTTCAATGATGACACGATCAAACCCTGAGGGACTATCTTTAGCCACAGATAAAATCGCTAAAAACATTTCCGCTAAATCTTCTCGAACCACGCAGCACATACAACCATTACTCAACTGAAAAATTCTTTCCCGTTCATCTGACAAAATTAATTCATGATCAATACTAGTATCACCAAATTCATTTACGATGATTACAACCTTTTCTTCTCCTTTTGTTTGCATTAATTGATTCAATAACGTTGTTTTTCCAGAACCTAAAAACCCCGTTAATATCGTAACTGGTATAACGGACATGCTCATTCCTCCTATATTATAAATGTCTAATACTGCGTTCGTTTTTGCGAATCATTTGCAAGTATTCTACACTAAGCAATCCAACTCCGTCAACAACTAATTGCAAATCATTTGCAATTAGTTTATAATTATCGTACATTGAAATCCTAAAAAAGAGGTAAACACATTATGCGAATGACAAAACAACGCAAAGCGATTGTTGAAACCCTTAAGCAAAATAGTAACAAAGCATTGAGTGCGGAAATGATCTATCAAAAAGTTGAGAGTGAGAACTTAAACTTATCTACGGTTTATCGCACCATGGATAAGTTAACGGAAGCTGAATTGATACATAAAACTGTCGTTGGTACTGTCGCTTATTTTTATTTAGCAGAAAATGAGCACAAACACTTTATGATCTGTACAAATTGTCAAAAAATGATACCCATTGGTTGTCTCATCCAAAAATTCCTTCCTGACTTAGCTGAAAAAAATCATTTTAAGGTAACTGGTCACGATATTACCATCTTTGGTCTATGTGAGGAATGTTCTGTTTTGTAACAAAAATAATTGCCAATAAGGAGTATTTCTATGCGTTACGTTTGCATCATTGTTGGTGGCGGACCTGCTGGTTTAAGCGCAGCATTGGTTTTAGGTAGAGCAAAATTAAATGTTTTAATTATTGATAATAAAAATCCACGGAATCAAATAACTCATGAATCACACGGTTTTATTACTAACGACAGTCTTTCACCTCTTACTATCAGAGAAAAAGGCAAAAATGATTTAGCTAAATATCAAAATATTCACTACCTCGAAAATACTGTAGAAGGAATAACTGACCAAGAAACCTACTTTGCCGTAAAAACGGTAAAAAATTTATATGAAGCCACATGAATCGTAATTGCAACTGGGCTCAAAGAAGTATTACCTGAAGTTAAGGGATTAGATTCTGTATACGGGGAACTTTTTTCAATTGTCCTTTTTGTGATGGCTGGGAAATGAAAGATCGGAAATTAGCAATTATTGCTGGACAGGAAGAGCAACTCCTACACTTTGTCCAAATGATTTTTCATTGGAGCAAGCAACTGTCTGTTTTTACAAACGGATTACTTGTTTCAAAAATAATTAAACCAGTTCTTGAGAAACATGAAGTGAAGTTATTTGAACGAAAAATTAAAACAATCGAAAATGATACTCAACAATGCACGATCCATTTAATAAATGGACAAAAAGAAGTTATTGATGGTGGCTTTTTGATGCCTGAGCTCAAACCAAATTTAAACTTTGCTAAAGACCTTTCATTAGAATTAAATGACAGGGGAAGAATATACACCGATGAATTTGGTCATACGTCACACAGAAATATTTATGCTACGGGTGATATTAACACAACTTTTGCTGAACAGCTTGTTCACGCAGCAAGTTCTGGGAGTAAGGTTGCTGCTGGGATCGTTAGAGAAATTGCTTCATCTAACTTTGATTTCCAAACTAAATAATGATTTCAATTTAAGTCCAAAATAATTTAAAATAGACAAATATACAAGAAAGGCTTGCTATTATCAGTTTAAGTAGCAAGCCTTTCTTGTAGAACATATTTACTTATAGGACGCTGATTCCTTCAAACCTAATTTGTCCAGTAGTTCTCGGTTTTATTGTTTTCACTTAAATATTTCGAAAACAATTCCGATAATAGCTATGATTCCAAGAATAATTCCTGATATAAGTCAGCTCTCCAACCAACGAAACGCTCGTTTTAATTCCTCTGTTCCATTTTTATCGTACCAGCGGCCGTGAGCTAAGATGATTTTTTCAGGTTGCCAATCAAGCATCTGTTCATAACATTGTCGAGCTCTTTCTTTCTGCCCTAGAAAAGTCATTCGTAAGTCAATTGGCGTTTTACCATCAGGATCAGCAATCCCCGCGAATTTATGCACACTTTTCCAAAAATAGCCTGTCGTTTGTGGAGTTTCAAAGTTTTCAATTAAGTCCGTTAAAATTAATGTTTGGCTGCTTTTATGAAAGAAAACCACTTCTTCAATAGCACGGCTTCCTTTGAATATGAGTTGTTTAATCTCATTTTGCCAATAAGATGGTGTCTCATCTTCCAGCGGATAATCAAAGCTGACCTTTATATTTTGTGAATAAGCGCGTTTTTCTACACCTGGACTTGACCATGCAATTGCATTGGGATAGTGTTTTTTCCATTCTTTGATATAGGCATAATGAATTTTATTCGGAGAAATCAGATGTTTTACCTCCCCTAGTTGGTCGATTTCTTTTAATAATTTTTCATTGGGTTTAATAGGTGAATGACACCACAACGTTTGATCATTTAATTTAATAATGGTCATTCTCGTTGAAAACGGAATACCAAATGCTAAAACATTCATTTTTATCCGGTCTCCATCAACAATCCAAATATTATCGGCAACTTTTTTTAAGGTATTCAGTGGTTCGTAAATCGGGATGGTCATAATGATCCTCCTTTAGATGTCAAAATTTTGCTATATCGTTCAAAGACTCAGTTATCTATTGAATATTTAAACCGGTCCAAGAAATTTTTTACATAAATTTTGTTAAATTCAAAGTTGTCTATGAATAAGTTATGACCGCCATCACTAAACAGACTAATTGTTGCATTAGGAAAATTTTTGAAATAATCAAATTGATCCTCAAAGCCTACCACGTTATCATACCTTCCCAGCATAATAGTTAACTGAGTTTGTTCACTTATAGTTAATGTATCTTCAAAAGAAAATTTATAGTATTTTTGATTTTGTCTCTGAACATTTTCCATGAACGCTTGATTCGTTTTTTCGATTCCAGGAATAATTGTTATATTATACAAATCCCAGCTTTTTCTATTAATACGCGTATTCATTTCTAAGTAATCATCATAGTACTCTTTGTTTTTTTCTACGATAAATTCTTCTTCAATGATCGTTCTCCCATTTTCAACTCTTCTTTTGTGGGTTTCCCCATAAACAACTGGACAAGTGAGATATGCGCCTTTAATTTTTTCTCTCAACTGATGCATAATTCCTAAACATAAATAGCCACCGTATGAATGTCCGAATAAAATAAGGTTATTGGCAATCTGCTTTTTCTCGATAAATTTCGTTAGATATTCCAAAATATCATCTGAACTTTGGATGTCTTCACTCGCATCTGAATCGCCCATCCCAGGTAAATCTAGATAAATTCTCTGATGTTGTTGTAATTCAGAAAAAAATGGTTCATAAACTTCTTCCATACTCGTTTTATTTAGTCCATTTCCATGCAAAAATAAAATCGGAGTTCCTTTACCATAGATAGAATAATTTAGATGATTATCAAAAATTTGTATTTTCATGGCTATCTCCTGTTTCGTTCATTGTTAGCTCTTAGTATAGCATCTTTTATTCATTTTCTTAGCCATCTATTTTAAAGTTGAGCTGAATGAAATTTGTACAATTACTTTAAAAAGTAATAACAACCTTGCCGTTATTTCCGCTCTGATTAGCATGCTTCAAAGCGGGTTGAACGTCATTTAACGTGTAGTTTTCAGCAATTCTTGTTTGTAGCTGCCCTTCTAAAATTAAATCAATTATATATTGTAAATCTTCCTGACTAGTACGCACATAGTTGTGTTCGGCAAATGAAGCGTGCTCTTCTACTTCGCTACTAATCGCATCATCACTGATCGTTGTCAATTTTCCTTCTGGAGCGATTATATCTGTTCGATCCAAAATCCCCGCTGTATCAAAGACAGCATCAAACGCTGGAAGTTTTTCATCACTTGTATAGACATTATCCACCGACCATTGCTTTACAATTTCTTTTTGGGAATTATTTCGAACGAGACCAGCTACAGGAATGCCTTCTTGTTTGGCAATTTGAATAGCGTACCCGCCGACTGAACCTGTCGCACCAGTTACTAGTAATGTTTCGCTTGGCTCTAGCTGTAGTTTTCTTATGGCTTGTAAAGCTGTTACTGCTGCTAATGGAATACTTGCGCCACTGACAAAGTCTATTGCATCTGGTAATTTTACCAATTCGTTTTCTTCGATTGCAACAATTTGTTGCCAACTACCTTGAGGATGCATAGCTATCACACGATCTCCTGGCTTGAATTCAGAATCTTGGTCAGCTTCAATCACAACACCTGTGACATCCCAACCAAGTACTGCAGGAAATTGACTAATTTTTTGAATCGTATTGGGTGTCATATGCTTGATATCTACCGGATTGATAGAAGAAGCAACAACTCTAACTAACACTTCATTTGCACTTCTACTTGGAGAAGCAATCGTTTGTATTTTTGCTACCTCAGGCCCTCCATAGTCTATAACTTGGATTGCTTTCATACAAAACATCCTTTCTTTCATTTAATTTACTATTTGTCTGATTTTAGTATATCTTTCTACTAATAAAAAGTCAGTTAAAACGTTTATTTGGAGTTATTGGAGGCAACTTCGTTGATGTACCTCCAATAATTTATAAATTGGTGGCACATCAAGAAAGGTAACCCCAATCTCTAGAATATTGGTGGCACATTTGTGTGATATGCCACCAATAGCGTTATTATTTAGTTAATTTTCCAAACATGAAGAGACCTTTCTCTTTTTTCCTAATTGACTGACAATACATACAATTTTGAACTTCACTTATTAGACAGAGTCCTCTATTTAAGGCATACTAATAGAAAATAACTCGTTCTTAGCGACTTACTAAAAGAGGTGGCGTAATTGAAGATATTTATTGTTGAAGATGATCAAGTAATTGCGAACAAAATCAAACAATACTTGGGTAGATGGAATTATGAAAGCCTGATAGTAAAAGATTTTCAAAATGTATTATCAGAGCTTGTTACCTTTGATCCGCAGTTAGTATTATTAGATATTACTCTCCCCTTTTTCGACGGTTACTATTGGTGCAGTGAGATTAGAAAACTAACAAACATCCCTATCGTTTTTATTTCTTCTGCGGTAGACAATATGAATATCCTTCGAGCGATCGAACTAGGTGCAGACGATTATATTACGAAACCTTTTGATTTGGAGATTCTTAACGCAAAAATTCAAGCAATTCTCCGTCGTACTTATGATTTCGGCGAAACCAGCCATTTATTAGAGCACCATGGACTAATTTTTAATAGCAATAATTTCACGATTTCTTACCAAGATCAAGAAATGGAACTGACCAAAAACGAAGCAAAAATTTTTCAAAAGTTAATGGAAAATAAGGATAGCATTGTCACACGTAAAAAACTAATGCTCTATCTGTGGGAATCGGAAAGTTATATCGATGATAGTGCTCTTTACACAAATATCAACCGGTTAAGAAAGAAACTGACCCAAATGGGGCTAAGAGACTTTATTACCACTAAAAAAGGAGAAGGTTATCTCATTGAAAGCTAAAACTCGCTTGTTTACCCAATACCTACTCAATCGAAAATATTTTCTGATACTCTGCTTTTTATTCGCTATTGTAAATCTCCTAGTAGGTTATGTATACCAGCTTCCTTTAGAAAGAGCCTTATTAGCAATTGCAATTTGCGGATTTTTGACCGTCATCATAGGCGCTTTTGATTTTTACCAATTCTATGAAAAACACACCAAATTAGCATCGCTATACAAACAAGAAGTCATTGACCTAAAAAAATTGCCTGAAGTAAAGAATTTAATTGAAAACGACTATCAAGAAGTTGTTCAAAAAATACAAGAACGACTTCTGAAACTAGAAAATGACTCCGCCCAATCAGAACAAGAAATACTAGATTATTTTACGACTTGGGTTCATCAAATCAAAGTTCCGATTTCAGCGCTCCATCTGATTTTGCAAGAACATGATCAAGAAAATTCTGATGAAATGGAGGAACAATTATTTAAAATCGACCAGTATGTTAACCTCATTTTACAATATGTTCGTTTAGGAAGTTCTTCGACTGACTATCATTTTCAAGAAGTCAATTTAGACGAATTAATTCGAGAAAACATCAAAAAATATGCTCCTTCTTTTATTCGAAAAAACTTAGCATTACAATATGAACCCACAAATTTTTATCTCATTACGGATCCAAAATGGCTTGGTTTCGTGATTGACCAGCTACTATCCAATGCTTTGAAATATACGAATAAAGGAGCTATCACTATTTATTTAGAAAAACAAGCATTGGTAATTGAAGATACAGGTATCGGGATTTTACCTGAGGACCTCCCTCGCATTGGCAAGCGTAACTTTACTGGGTTTACTGGTCGAAAGCATAAAAACGCAACTGGTATTGGTTTTTATCTTTGCAAACAGATCGCACAAAAATTAGGGCACAGCATCATCTTGTCTTCTGTTCCAAAAAAAGGCACCAAAGTTTCTATCCAATTTGATGAACAAGATATCTTAACTAAATAATGCAATCTAACGAAAATGTTAGAAAACAAAGAGAAGTGTCAGATTGAAATATAGAAAGGCAGTTCTCTTTTTTGCTATGGTATATATACAGCAAGGAAGGAGAATTTGCTATGACACTTTTACAAGTACAACAATTAAAAAAAGTATACACAAATCGTTTCGGAGGAAATAAAACAGAAGCTTTATCTGGCATTTCGTTTTCCGTTGACGCAGGAGATTATATCGCTATTATGGGTGAATCTGGTTCAGGGAAAACCACTTTATTAAATATTTTAGCTGCACTCGACCAGCCGACAAATGGTAAAGTTTTATTAAATGATCAAGATATTGGCCGAGTATCGGAAAAAAATATTTCTAAATTTCGTCGTGAACATCTCGGATTTGTATTTCAAGATTTTAACTTATTAGACACTTTTTCTCTAAAAGATAACATCTTCCTTCCCTTAGTATTATCTGGGAAAAAACATCCTGAGATGGAACGTAAGTTAAATCCAATTGCTGAAAAATTAGGTATCCTCCCTCTTTTGGATAAATTTCCTTATGAAGTATCTGGAGGTCAAAAGCAAAGAGCGGCTGTTGCAAGAGCCTTAATTGCAAGTCCTGAATTAGTTTTAGCTGACGAACCTACCGGCGCATTGGATTCAAAATCTACCAACGAATTATTAACTCTTTTCAATCAAATTAACAATGAAGGGCAAACAATTCTGCTGGTTACACACAGTGTTCAAGCTGCTAGTCATGCCAAACGGGTATTATTCATTAAAGATGGGAATGTTTTCCATGAGTTACACAAAGGTGAAGAAAGCAACGACCAGATGTTGCAAAAAATATCTCATACACTCACTGTATTGAGTTCAGGAGAAGATCGTTATGCATAATGGATTTTACTTAAAGTTAGCCTTACAAAGTATGCGACAGAATAGCCAGCTTTACTATCCGTTCATTATTTCAAGTATTGGAACAGTCATGATGACCTTTGTTATCCAAGCCTTAACTACAAATAGCGGCCTTTCGCAAATACCTGGAGGAGATAACTTACAAACAATTCTAGGGTTAGGTTATGTCGTATTGATTCTATTTTCGACTATTTTTTTATTTTACATGAATAGTTTTCTTATGAAAAATCGGAAAAGAGAATTTGGGATTTACAATATTTTAGGTATGGAGAGAAAACACATCACTAAAATCCTTGCTTATGAAATAGCCTTTATCTGTTTTATTAGCTTAACCATCGGCTTAGTAGCAGGAATTTTATTAAATAAGCTTTCTACCCTCCTAATACGTCGCATGTTAGGCGCTTCTGTCTCTTTCGGCTTTGAGTTTTCCAGTCAATCTGTTCTTTGGACACTTTGTTTCTTTCTACTCATTTTTCTTGCGATCCTACTTTCAAATATTTTTCAAATTCGGCTCGCCAATCCAATTGAATTATTGCGCGGGAGTAATGCTGGAGAAAAAGAACCAAAAACAAAAATAGTATGGACTCTTGTAGGCTTGTTCCTTCTAGGAGTTGGTTACTATTTAGCATTGACAATTCAATCTCCTATTATGGGTATGAGTTTAGTATTTTTAGCAATTTTAATCGTTATCGCTGCTACCTATTTGTTGTTTACAACTGGAACCATTACATTGTTAAAATTGCTTAAAAACAATAAGGATTATTATTATCAGAGCAAACACTTTATCCCAGTATCAGGAATGCTTTATCGAATGAAGAAAAATGCAGTGGGCCTAGCTAATATCTCCATTTTGTCTGTAGGTGTTATTTTGATGTTATCAATCGCAGTATCTCTATATCTTACTACTGACGATGCCGCAAATTCGCAATATCCAAGTGATGTTGTCTCTGAAATACGAATAGAAAATAGCAACCGTGAGAATGAAGCAGCAACCAAGGAAAAAATTAATGAGTCGATCGAACAAACTTCTGAGAAATTAAGTATAGCGGTAAACGATCAACGTTCTTACGCCTATTTAAACTTCCCGGCACTCTTAAATCAAAGCCGTTTTGAGGTCACTGAGGACGTGTATGCCTCTCAAGCAAGCCAAACTCCAGCTAGACTCTATTTGGTTGATCAAGAAAACTATCAAACAATTTCTGGAGATAATCTGAATTTAGCAGATGATGAAGTAGCTGTTCATGGTACAGTAAAAGATTATACCGAGGACACTTTAACCATCTTAGATCAAGAATTTACTGTACAACCAGTAGAAGATATCGATGAATTTGCCATTGGTAATGAAACAACTAATGTAATGAATGATAGTTACTATATCATTGTAAACTCTCCAGAAGTTCTTGGCGACATTGAAAAAGGGCAACAAGAAGTGCTTGGAGATTTGGCTTCTAGTATTAGTGTATTTACTCAGTTTAATTTAGAAAACGCGTCTAGCCAGCAAGAAATCAACTTTTCAAATAGTTTCAGAAATAAGTTAGAAGAAAATGATTTAGTTATTGGTAATGTTGATACACGAGTCGAAGCAAATGGAAATTTACGTGCTCTCAGAGGCGGTGTTTTGTTCCTCGTACTGAGCTTAGCATTGTTATTGTTAATGATGACGATTTTAATTATTTACTATAAACAAATTTCAGAAGCTTATGATGATAAAAAACGTTTTAAGATTATGCAAAATGTTGGGTTGAGTGATATTGAAATTAAACGAGCCGTTCACTCTCAAATTTTAAGCGTCTTTTTCTTACCAGTATTGATGACAGGACTTCATATACTCGCAATACTGCCTTTAATGAAAAAAACAATGGTTTTAGTGATGTTAAATCAAGTAAATTTATTTCCTGTTAGCCTCTTGATTGCATTTCTTATCTTTTTAGTTGTCTATATATGTATCTATCGTATTACTGCTAGAACCTACTATAAAATTGTGAAATAATTGAAAGAGGTGAAAAAATGATGTCTTTAACAATGACCGAATTAGCCACTATTTTTATTACAGTCATCGGAGGTATAGGCATTCAGATATGGTTATCTACGAGAAAAAAATGGTGGTTAGGTTTACTATTGCCTTTGATTTCTTTAGGATATTCATTTTATATGGTCCCTCGAATTTCCTTTTATCCAGAGATTAATAACTACTTTAAATTTGGATTATACCTACAACAGAACATATTAACGATTGCTCTATTAGTTATTTATGGGATCTGTCAATGGCACATATACAAAAGTCAAAACCAATAAAGGTGTGAAAATATTGATTGCCCAAGACAAAGGCTACTTCCTTTGGCGGGAAAAAGAAGAAAGTTACTTTCAAGCGACAGATAATTGCGAATTATATATTCCTTTGCGTCCAATACAATTATCACAAGTAGACCGAGAAACCTTACCAATACTTTTACAGACAATTTGGTGTAAACGTAATGGTTATGTTAATGAAAATATTGGTGTCACTTATAAACAAGACCGGAAAATTGCCGAAGCATTAAATGTTTGGTAATCAATCACTACTTCACAAAGAGAAGCAATTACTTCATTTAGGTAATTGCTTCTTATTTTTATGGCAATTTTTGACTTTATTTTCTATCATGCTGCTCACTTATAAATTGGTCTTTTTTGTTTGTCCAATTAATCGGATTCAGCTCATCAGTGACTTCGCCTTGAAAAATTAAATCAAACTGTGTCAATTTTTCATTTAAAAACTCCAGACGTGTTTTAGTGTCTCTCAACTGCTGTTCTGTTTTTTCCCGCAAATTTACAATGATTTGATATCGTTCATCAATGGTCTGGTTGCCTTGAACACACAAATTTATATACGTACGAATTTGTCTAATCGTCATTTCACACTGCCGCAAATAGTAGATAATGATTAACCAGTTAATAGCCTCTTCATTGAATTGTCGATATCCATGAACGTCCCTTTTTAAGTGAGGGATCAATCCTTGATCAGTGTAATAACGAATCGTGTGCACGTTCATATTCAATAAATCAGCAACTTCTTGCACTGAATAATTCATAGTAAACCTCCTTTTAAAATAATTGCTTAAATAAATTGCTTATAACGCTTGCTTTAGAGTAACTCTAAAGCATTACACTCATCTTGTAAAACTTTTTTAAAAGAAGACAAGGAGGAAATAAACATGGAATATGTGACTTTGAATAATGGTGTGAAAATGCCTATCTTAGGTTATGGAGTCTATCAAATCGAAAAAGAGATCTGCGAATCATGCGTACTAAACGCTTTGGAGGTTGGTTATCGTTCTATTGATACAGCACAAGCTTATTTAAACGAAACAGCGGTTGGACAAGCGATTGCCAAAAGTTCTGTTCCTCGAGAGAAAATTTTTCTGACCACTAAAATTTGGATCTCCAATGCCGGTTACAAAAAAGCAAAACAATCAATTGAACGGTCACTAGCAGATTTACAAACGGACTATCTTGATCTACTCTTAATCCATCAACCACTCAACGACTATTACGGAACCTATCAAGCAATGGGGGAGTTTTACCACCAAGGGAAAATTCGAGCTATTGGAGTAAGTAATTTTTATGGCGATCGTTTCATCGACTTAGCAGAATTTACGGATGTTCCCCCTGCCATTAATCAAGTAGAGCTACACCCCTTTTATCAACAAAATGAACTTAGAAAAATTATGGAAAACTACAACACTGTAGCTGAAGCATGGAGCCCTTTAGCTGAAGGTAAAAATAATTTGTTCACCCACGATGTATTAACGACCATCGGAGCCAAATATCAAAAAACTGCTGCACAAGTCACTCTCCGCTACCTTACACAATTGGGCGTTGTAGTGATTCCAAAGACCGTTCATAAAGAAAGGATGATTGAAAACTTAACTATTTTTGACTTTAAACTTAACGACGAAGAAATGGCAGAAATCGCTCAATTAGATACCCATCAGCCTTTATTTATGGATCATTATGATCCATCTACCGTACAACATCTGACTGAACTGGGTAAAATAGAAACTATGGATAATTAAAGTTCTTAGCAATATTTAAAGAAGTAACGATTCGTTATAAGTCGTTACTTCTTTTTTTATTCCCCTAACATTCTTTTAAATCTCCTTGCATATTAGACAGAGTCCTCTATTTAAGGCATACTAAAAGAAATAAATGTCTATAAAACTTGTACTTAATTTGTGAGGGATGAATATGAATCATAAAGTTTTAATTGTTGAAGATGATATTTCCGTAAATGAAATGATGAAAGAGTATCTTGAAAAAGAAGGATATAAAGTCACTTCCACCTTTGAAGGCCAAGAAGGTTTGCATTCTTTTCAAAAACATCCCTTCGATTTGGTTATTCTTGATATTATGATGCCTAAGCTAGATGGTATTGAAGTATTGAAAAAAATTCGTTTTGGTCATACCATTCCAGTACTAATAGTATCTGCTAAGGACACTGATGTTGAAAAAGTTTTAGGTTTAGAATTAGGCGCAGATGATTACATCACTAAACCCTTTTCCATGATTGAACTTTCTGCGCGAGTAAAAGCTGCGATTAGAAGGGCTACCAGCTATTTAGATGAGCGAAAAGAAAAGAGTAAAGTTCAATATAAAGACTTAACTATTGATATAGAAAATTATCTAGTAGAAAAAGATGGTAAACTTTTAAATTTAACTTCTAAAGAATTTGAAATTTTAAAACTATTTTTAAACAATCCAAAGAGCGTTTTTACCAAAGCACAAATATATAATAGCGTTTGGAACGAAGACTACTATGGCGACGAAAACGTAATTAACACTCATATAAGCAGGCTCCGAGATAAATTGAACGGTAATACAACAGAATTTACTTATATCAAAACAATTTGGGGTATCGGTTATAAATTAAATGATTAATTTACTCAAGTTTCGCACACCAAATCTGGGAGATAAGCCTTGATATAACGGGGCAGAGTATCCACCCAGTGTTGGAGTTGACTTGTAATAAAATCTTGTAATTGGCTTCCTGATTCTTCACTTACCGCTTGAATAATATGTACTAATTCGATAAGAGCAGCGGACCAATCGAGTTCTTTTATTTGATCGCCCAGTTCATAAAATAAGCCACCTAAGGTCCGCTCATCATTGGCACAGCGCTGCTGCCAGCTTAATAAAATATACCGTGTGAACACAATGGTGGTGTGACAAATTAAGGCTTGATAATGTCGCGTTTGTGTTTCTTTAGTCAGATGAAGCAATGATTTCGATGCCTTAAAAAATGTCTCGATGTCCCATCTCGCCGAGTATGTTTTGACCATTTCTTGGGAAGATAAATCCAGATCATCGGTCATAATCGCCAACCAAGCACTTTTCTTATTGTGATTTTTGACAAAAACGATTTTCACGGGATTTTTGCCGGAGCTTGGTTTCACCACAATCGAGGAAATAATCGCTTCTTGTGTATATTCTTTCGTAGATTTGGCATAAAGTTCTTCCAGCTTGTATAAACGTTGATGAAAAAGGTATTTGGTTTTTCCATTTTTCACCATCCCAATGGTGTGAATCCCCATATCGTGTAATTGGTCTATCATTTTAGGGGAAGTAAACCATTTATCCATCAACACATGGGTGGCGTAAATCCCTTGGTTCAAGGCGCGTTGAACCATCTCAAGTGCCACTTCGGGCATTTTACGACTTGATTCGTTGAATCGTTTGGCTCCTACGGTTCGTTGATCTTTTTCTGCTATTGTTTGGTTCACTTTTTTCTTACCGGATAGTAACCCGAAATCAATCGGAATGAAAGAATAGCCATCGGAGAACCCTAAAGTAAGCATACGATACCCTTTGTATCCTTGTTTGAGCGCATGATCCCAAAGACGAGCTAAGCCTGGTACCTCTTGGCTTCGATTACGATAAAACGTCGAATCATCCAAGATCAACGTCCGAATATGGGTTTTCGTATCCGTTAAAGAATGGAGCTTTTCGATGACAGACGCACTAAACCGAAGTAAAAACAGACGCCAGTTGTTATGGGGATTGTTCATCCATCGATACACGGTATCTTTTTTCATGTATTGGTCGCTTTCCCGCCCACTGAGAACTTGGTTTAAGGATTTTCCTTTAAAGACGAGGCTAAAGAGAAAAGTGAATAGAATAGCCACCGAATACCCTTTTTGCTTTTCCATATGGGCTTGTTTTAAAAATTGCGTGACTTTTAATTCAGAAAAAAGGGCTTTTATTTCATTCGGTAATTGATTTTTAATAGCTTTTAAGTGTACCATAAAGGCAAGAACTCCTTTGTTTTTGGTTTGTGGTTAAATCAATTATAAAACAAAAGGAGTTCTTTTTGTATAAAAAGGTAGGCAGTCAATATCAGGACTTTTTTCGACCTAAGAGTTGATAAGACCGTTGTTTAATATCATTTTACATGTGCGAAACTTGAGTAATTTACTATGAATTCTAAAGGATGTGTTTTCGTAATGGTTTATTTCCTACTTACGATTATTTTAATTTTAGCTGGAATAATCTTCTATCAATATAAGGCTAAAATAAATAGAAATCGACAATTGAGCTATATACAGCAAAAATTAACAACAATTATCACAAATAATACAAGAGAAAATTTACTTGTTTTCACAGACGATAAACAATTGATTTCTTTGCTAACAAGTATAAATGGCTTATTGAATGCAAATCAAAAGATACTTGCTGATTATATAACGAATCAAGAATCAACTAAAAAAATGATTTCAAATATTTCCCATGATTTAAAAACACCACTAACGGTTATTACTGGATATTTAGAAATGGTTGCTCTTAATAAAGCCATCCCTATTGACGAGGAAAGAAAGATTAGCAAGGCTTACGAAAAAGCTGAAGAATTACAAACGTTAATTACCAAGTTTTTTGATCTAACTAAAATTGAATCTGGCGATAAACAGGCCTCTCTTGAGAAGGTCAATCTAAATGAGGTTTGTAAAAAATGCATGCTAGGTTTTTATGAAATATTGACCGATAATGAGTTAGAAATTTCAATCAACATCCCTAATAAAAACCTTTACGCCATAGGAAACGAGGAAATTTTAACAAGGATATTAAATAACCTAATTTCAAACGCTATCAAGTATGGCAGCGAGGGGAATATAATCGGCTTAAATTTGACTACTGATGATCAGTTTATCTACATAGAGATCTGGGATAAAGGTAAAGGAATCCAAGAAAAAGAACAAGAAAAAATATTTGAAAGACTATATACTCTAGAAGACTCAAGAAATAAAATGTACCAAGGAAGCGGTCTTGGTCTTACGATTACCAAAAGATTGGTGGAAAGTATTGATGGAAAAATACAACTAACAAGTGAGCCTTACGATAAAACTACTTTTACTATTCAACTAAAAAAATTGACTGCTTAGCTATTATACTTGCTTAACTTGAAATATATAAGCAAGTTATAATAGCTTTTTTAACTTATGAAATTTGTAAGATTTGAGTAAGAAAAAAGCTCACTTTTATTGATAGTATCTTTTATAAGGAATTCCAAACTAACAAAATGGAGTGATTAATGTGAAATATATTCTGCAAACCTACGACTTAGGAAAATCATTTAATGAAGAAGTCATACTCAATAATATTAATATGTATATTAAAAAAGGAGAAATTTATGGGTTACTTGGGCCAAACGGAGCAGGAAAAAGTACGTTAATGAAATTACTTATGAATCTGTTGAAGCCAACTGAAGGAGTGATTGAAATATTTAACATTACTTTATCAAATGGCACATTTGAAATATTTAAAAGAATCAGCGCGATTATTGAATATCCTATCTTTTATGAAAATCTTACGGCTAAAAAGAATTTAGAGCTGCACTGTGAATACATGGGATACCATAATAAAGAAGATATTGAAATTGCATTAGATTTAGTAAAGCTAAAAAATATAGACAATAAAATTGTTAAAAATTTCTCATTAGGAATGAAACAACGTTTAGGCATCGCTAGAGCAATTATCACCAAACCTGAATTATTGATTTTAGATGAACCAGTTAACGGCTTGGATCCTATCGGAATTATTGAAATTAGAAATTTAATTGAAATGTTAAACAAAGAGTATGGGATGACTATCTTAATATCTAGCCATATATTAGCCGAAATAGAACGTGTAGCTGATACCATTGGTGTTATGAGTAACGGAAATTTAGTTGAAGAAGTTTCAATGGATACTATACGAGAAAGCAGCGCAGAATATATTGAAATTGAAACAAACAATCTAAAAAAGGCCGTTTATCATATTGACTCTGAATTGAAAATTTCTAATTTTAAAATTGTTGGAGAAAATAAAATTCGAATTTATCAAACCGAAATCCCCCAAGACACTATATATAAAGAATTACTTTCTAATGATGTTTCTATTAAATCAATAAATACGATGAACAACACACTAGAAGAATATTTTTTAAAAGCAATTGGAGGCGAAAAATAATGCTGAAATTGATTCGATTAGAAATGAAAAAAACTAATTTTACTTTTTATATTCAAAGAGCATTAGTAGCAAGTATAGTAATTACTGGGTTTTTATTCGTTATGCTCTATTTTGACCGAGATTTGATCCCTACAGGAAGTGAAGAATTTCTTTTTATCACTGATAGTATTACTAGAATGGTTTTCATTATATTTTCGGGGGTGCTCATCTCAAAACTTATTATTGAAGAATATAATAACAAAACAATAACACTAATGTTTACTTATCCAATAGAACGAAAAAAAATTCTCATTGCAAAACTTTTGATTATTATAAGTTTCACTTTTTTATCAATTGTCATCACAAAAATATTAGCGCTTGCTACTTTGAGTATATTAACGAATTACTTGCATTTCATTAACGAGAACATCACCCTATCAATGATTTTTGAACATTTCAAAAATACGATCCTGTATGATTTTTCTGCAAGTGGTGTGAGCTTAGTTGCGTTATCCTTTGGAATGAAACAAATGTCTGTTAGAACAACAATTGTAGCTTCTGTTATCATAGCAATCCTTCTAGGTATAAGCAATGAAAGCATATCAGTCGGTTCTTTTATAGTTGTTCCTATAACTCTTACCACGATTGGACTGGTAATTACTTATCTTTCCATTAGTAGTATTGACCAGAAAGATGTTTTTTAAATTAAAAATAATATAAGGAATGTTTCTTATGAGCAAAGAAAATATTTATTTGATATTTACAAGTACTAAAACGCCGTTATCTAAAGTAATAGGTATATATACAAAATCAGAATACAACCATGTTTCTATTGCTTTAGATCCTGATTTTGCCATGGTTTACAGTTTCGGAAGAAAAAATTTTAATAATCCTTTTCTTGCTGGCTTCGTACAAAAAGACTTACAAGATCGAATATTTCAAAAGGCGAACTGTATTATTTATACATGTAAAATTTCTTTCCTTCAAAGTAAAAAAATACAAAAAGTACTAAACAATTTTACTAGCAAAGAACATTATTATAAATATAATTTCTTAGGTTTATTTGGAGTCATCCTTGGCAAATCCATTTCGAGAAACAACGCCTTTTTTTGTTCACAATTTGTGGCTTACGTTCTTTCCGAAGCAAGTATTGCCCTCTTTCATAAACCGCTAGAATTGACAACTCCACAAGATATTAAGCAAATTTCTCAGTTAATTTGTATTTATCAAGGTAAAGTCAATGCAATCTGTCAGTCAAATTTAAAAATACAAGGTGATGAAAAAATATGAAAAGATTAGTCTTACTTGGAGTTTTACTAATATTATCTATAGCAACTTTACTATTCGTAGCAAATTTTCAAAAAGACACAAACACAATATCTATAAATGAACCTAATGTAATCAAAGCCAGCGTAATAATGATAATTATTTTTTTCTTACCACCTATACTATTGTCATTTTTTAACAATCGATTTAGCCGGATGTTTTCTTTTTATTATCAAATTATATTTCTTTTGGGTTTTCTAGCCCTTGTTCCAATAGGACTATTTAGCTTTAGAGGCATTCCTATTACCATTTTAGCGAGCTGTGGTGCGATTGTAAGCTTATGGAGTCTTTTAATCACAAAACCGAATCAAAAGTAAGGAGCCTTTTACAATCAATTCGTTTATCTGAATTACTTGGTGCAAACTTAAAGGTCAGATTAATTATGATATTGGTGTGACCAAAAAACAAGCAATTGTGCAATAATTAGACATATGGTAATGATTAACTATCAAAATCCGTCTTCATTGAAAGAAAAAAAGTAACTACGAAATCCATTCAGTAGTTACTTTTTTATTTTATTAAAAGAGATTTTTTCCCTCTGTCACAAGATATGACGCTGCCATATCTTTGTCCCCATGCCCTTCATTAACTACACGTTCAAATCTTTTTAAGCCAGCTTGTGCAATATCCAATTGTAAACTTCCTTCTTTAGCAGCTTCTGCTACAATTTCTGCCCCTTTTAAAGCGTTGTAAGCTGAAAAGCTTGGAACGAAATTTTTTTCTAACATCTTGAAGTTTGTAAATAAAAAGGAAATTTAGTTCGACCGTTTTTAAATAACAATTTCAGTTCATATCCATTATAATCGAACTCTTCCCTAGTTTTTCTTATTCCTCTCAATTCAAAATGGACCTCACCATTTTTGTCGGTGGTTGAAACAAAGTCAGCAATATTGATAAGCATTGCTTCGGTCAAATAGATATTTCTCACTGCTGTATTTAAGTCACGAGTTACCCGATTATTTAGTCCATATACTGTAGCAAGAAGATAACCGCCTTTTAGGATCAATTTATCTTTATAGGAAGAATCATTTAATTTCACTAGCAGTTGTTCTAACGCGTACAGTCCATATAATTGTTGTTTAGGTAAATCAGTTTCTCTAGCTTTTTTATCAATTAAGTTTTTCATCTTTTGTTCACTTAACAAGATTTATCACCTTCGCTTCCACTTCCTTTTGAACACCAAATGCGTTAGCATATTTTTTTAATTTATCGATATTTTTATCTTCGGTCCAAAAATAGTTATTAATCATCTCATCAACAATTCCAGGAAAAGCTTTCCCATTGTTCATCATATCAATAACCGTACGTTCTAAATCTGTAACAAAAATAGAATTCCCGTGCCAACTATCCATTTTTACAATGCCTATATTGAATTTATCCGCCGACATATGATGAGAGTAGATGTAATTTTTTTCTGGATTGGTCAAATGATAACCTCTCGGAAATGTTAAGTGATAAACAAAGGGAGAGTAAGTACTTAAAGAATGAAGCATTACTGCAGTTTCATGAGAATATACGCCTTTAGAAAACCGTAACTGGGTTGTATATAGTTCATCAGAGTAAGAATTATCTAAGAGGTAAATGCCACCCTCAAGTTTGATGAGATCGCCACGTAAATGGGCCTTTCTTATCGATTCCTTCGTTAACCCATTTTCTACTGCCTGATCTAAAGTAAGAATCCCATTATGTTCTATAAAGATATTTTTTACTCTTTTTGTTAACACTACGCTTCACCTCTTTCAACATACTTACTTAACCTTATCAAAAAATAGCGTAGTATAAAATGCAATTGTTGCATACTATACTACAAAAAATTCTGGTTGTTTATTAGTAGACTATTTAATCATACTGTACTTATGATGCACAATAATAAAAAATTACCTTTTTTCACTCCTGTTTATACTTTTTGATATCATCAGAATATTTTTTTATTAATGTCGGACTATAAGATTTAGTTCCTTTTTCCTGCCTTACTTTTCTTCAAATAATAGAAGCGACTTTCATTTTATTTGTATATTCATTAGAACTAGGGTCATCACAAAAATCTCTAACAAAATTATTCCATTGATAAGTTCTCTCTTCTTCATTATCAATGACGTTTTCCTTATTTTGTGATTCTAAATAAGCATTAATTATACCCTTAATAGTTGCGTCATAGTCCTTCGTTCTTTCCACCTCTCTTAGCTTAATTGCCATTGCTTTTTTGAAAGAAAAATTTTTTACTTGAAAATAATTCGAAAAGAACTTCCGAGCTTCATTATTGAACGAAAAACCATTCTCAAGTAGTTTAGTATCTTCTTTCATGTCTTCAGCCTTTATTTTTTGTTTGGATCTTTCTCTTCTTCTCCTTGGCTTAAGAGACTCTGCCGGCTCTCCTTCAAGAAGACTTACAATATACTTCGTTAACTCTGCTTTCGTTCCATACGTTGGCAAACAATTTTTTCTGCAAATATCTACCAATTCTTCTTTATACCAGTAATAATCAAGAAAAGTTTTGCTGCTCATTTTAGCCGTAAATTCTGGTCTAACTGTCATCCCTACTCACTCCACGTTTATTTAATAGCTAAGCGTAAATTGTACTAGGTCTTCCTGGTCGACAAATAAATGCAAGTAACGGAGTAAAGCTCACCATTCTTTTATTCGAAAACGGAATCATGAAGAATAGTTTAGAAAAAGCTTATCCAAGAATCCAATTATGGAGAAAGAATTTGAAAAGTTTTGTCTGAAATGCAAGAGCATAATTTTCAATTTATCAGATCAAGAGTCGATCAACCTCTTATCCTTTGTCTTTGCTCAGTAACCTTGCATTATCTATCAAAGATAGCGTTCATTTCAATTATTTTATCATTTCTGCTATACTTTGTATAACGCTTACAAAAAGGGAGTGTGGTCAACTTGTTTATTCAGTCAGTCATAGATGCATTGGTTCAACTAGTCATTTTCGCTGTTATCCCTTTCTTGTACTGGGCATTAAAATTCAAAAACCAAGAAAATTTTTTCCAATGGATCGGGTTAAAAAAACCAGTATTCCACAATAAGTCTAAGTCCATTATTTTTTCAGCGCTGACTTTTGCAATACTACTTCTTCCTGGAATGCTCTTACTCTTTGTTATTGATGACAAAACAATGATTGCCAATGCTCAGTTTGCTACTAAGGGATGGCAAAGTATTGGGGGTATTTTGATTTATAGTATAATCCAGACAGGCTTATCTGAAGAATTATTATTTCGTGGCTTCTTCTTGAAAATCTTTTCCAATCTGTGGGGGCTAGGCATAGGTAGCTTTGTTCAAGCTTTGCTATTTGGACTATTACATGGCGTGATTTTGTTTGCCTCACTAAATTTCTTTTTGGTCATTACCATCATTGTATTTTCTACTTTAGCTGGTTGGCTTATGAGTTATGTAAATAATACCCTTGGAAACGGCTCGATCTTGCCAAGCTGGTTTATTCATAGTTCCATGAACATTATTTCTTCCTTGCTTCTGGCTTTTAACTTCCTATGATAAAAGTCCAACTTTTATTTTACATTATTCATTACAATAAAGTTATGTTCTCCCCCGTTCGTTTTTTGCAGTTTTTCAGTTACGTAGTTAAAACCAACTTGTTCGTAAACTTTTAATGCCCGTTGGTTAAAGTCAGCAACAGAGAGCCAGACCACTTGGCCGGAATAATTTCCCTTTAAATATTCAATGATTACTTTGACAAACCTTTCTCCCAGTCCTTTTCCAGTCAATTCCGGTTTCATGCCAAGACCTAATTCAATTTCATTTGTCGTGGGTTCTTTTGGGAATACACAGAAAAAACCAATAAGTTCTTGGTCTTTTGTTATTGAAAAAAATTTATCTCCACGTGCTAATGGGTCAATCATTTCATCATAATCTTCTTTATCAGCAGTCATATCATAAAAATCGTAAGGCGCTGGATATTTCCAATAGTCCGCAATTTCGTCCGCTTCTTTTTGACTCCTCTTTTTTATTTGTAGGTTATCAAACATTAAGTTTTCCCCTTTAATTTTTTCAAAATTGTACAAGCTCTCACTCGACTCATATTATTATATGAATTAACTTCTGTTTTATTTATATCATAATAATTAGCTTTCCTCTACTTACTGCGGGAAAATGTTCCGGTTTGTTCGTTTATCCTAAAAGCTAATATATAATCGTCGCCTTTCAACGATACTATTAAAATAACGTCTTTACTAAAAGTTCTCTCTGAAAGAAGGTAAACATAATGAATACAAATGCAATTGCCATCGAATTACCGCTACGTGGGGAATGGTTCACAGAAGTTAGTCCAGGTGATCGTCTACCAAGTCATGGAACAAATCGTTTTGGACTACGGTACGCCTTTGATTTTATTCAAGTAGACTGGGAAAAACCAAAGCATCCCACTCACGATGAAAACAACTTTGGATATTTCACAAAAGGCATTCCGTTAGAAAGTTATTATTGTTTTGGTAAACCTGTCTACTCTCCTTTTTCAGGAGAAGTCGTTACTGTTGAAAATAACATGCTAGATGGAGAGAAAGCTTCTTGGGTTCAAGACCAGACTTCAGCAATCCGCAATTCACTCTTCTTTGATCCTAAAAGAGATGGGTTTGAAACTGTCGCTGGTAACTATGTAGTTATAAAAAAAGAAGACAAGATCTACGCAGTATTCTGTCATCTTCAATCTGACTCTATCGTAATTAAAGTAGGAGAAAAAGTTCAAAAAGGACAACGAATAGGAAATGTTGGACATACTGGAAATTCTACAGAGCCTCATCTACATTTTCATTTAGCAGATGCTGCCAACCCGGAAAATGCTCGTGGACTTCCTTTTGTTTTTGGACAATACGAAAAATACGAAAACTCAAAATGGCAAAAAGTAACAAATGAAATTCCTGCTGCAAAAGATCATATACGGTTTGTAGGTTGATTTTGTGTCATGATATTATAAAAGAGTGCCATAAACAAAAGGAACGGAGCAACTTCATGAATAAAAAAATCATCTACCTAGAAAATCTATTACTTTTGCTTTTTTGTATAATTTTTTACTTTAAGTCAGATCATTCTATTTTATTATTCGTTATTTTGTTCTTTTTACCAGACATATCGATTCTTTTTTATCTTGTAAATGAACAAATAGGAAGAATTGGTTATAATTTTTTTCACTCTTATAGCGTTCCACTATTGCTATTGAGCATAAATTTTATCTGGTTCTCTTCTTCCTTAATTACAGCAATCTTAGTGATTTGGGTCGCACATATTTCGTTAGATCGAGGCTTAGGTATGGGTTTAAAAGAAGAAACGTTCAAAAAAACGCACCTACAAAAATTATAAATTTACTAGGATAATTTTGGCTTATTGGATAAATATATCATTTGAAACAACTGTTGAAAATTGGAGAGTTTGCCATTCGAACAAAGCTTTTTGTATTAGCTTGTCAACATCATTACTGTAGTATAAAAACAATCAAGATAAACCACTCTCTGAGTGAGTTATCTTGATTGTTTATTTATCATAATTTATTTTACGAACAAGTGGAACTCTGCTAATTAACCAAGAATTAAATCTTTTAATTCAGTTGGGGCTTCCGGTGAACTACTCGCCACTTAGCTAAACCCAACGGTTCTTGACGCTTGAAGTAGGAGCTTCTTTGGAATAGAGCGTACTTACAAGTGTACATCTTTACTCTCAGCGGTTTCTTCCTGTCTTGATGTCCACAGTCTGAACAGATTTGACTAGACGGAAACCATTTATCAACCTTGATTATTTCTCGTCCATACTAGCCAACATTATACTGTAATAAAGGAATTTTTATACGCTTTATCTAAATTGAGTTGTGCGTTTGCTAAAGCAAGATTATCTACCTCTTTCGGAAATGGAAACTCCTTTTTATGTTTAGCGGACGTTGTAAAAATCATTTCTTTGAAGTTTCACTTTTAGTTTCTTCGTATGAATTCATTCGGTCGCCAAGCATTAGATTATAAAACTTACGAACACAATCAAAAGACTTGGCAAAGAAAATTTCTTGCTCTTCTGTTGAATATAGTCTGAATTTATATGCTGTAATGCCGAACGAATCCCTCAGGGTTGAAATCGCATTCATTTTAGTGGGCTTTTTAAAAACTTTATCCTATAAACTATTCCAGACAATTTGTATCTAATA
The DNA here is from genome assembly GCF_003795145.1 of Tetragenococcus koreensis. Lineage (GTDB taxonomy): Bacteria > Bacillota > Bacilli > Lactobacillales > Enterococcaceae > Tetragenococcus > Tetragenococcus koreensis. Next base: position 996,778 of record NZ_CP027786.1, read on the forward strand.
AATCAATGCTTCTCGTTTAAAGCAATGATATTTTCAACATGTGTTTTTGATAAAGCTACAAATGCTGCAACTAGCCCGTGTAAAGCGTTAATATCTTGCATTGAAACATCTTTCCCCGGAAGATGATCAAAGACAAACATATCTAAACATTTTACCAACTGATCCAGTGATAAACCACTTTGATAAATTTCAAAAAATAATTCTTTTTCTTCTTCTGACATCACAATCTCCTCCATTCTAAGTTTCGTTATCATAAACTAAACGAAAACATATTTACCTTATCGCAACTTATGTCTTTACCATACATTTCTTTTTCAGAAACGTCAATAGAATATTATCGTAAAACGAAACTTTTTATTTCTTTTTCAGCTGTTTCGCTATAATAGTTGCTTAATCAGAAACAAAAGAAATCTCAAATAGGCCTGTTGTGATTTTAACTCTCTCGCATTACCAATTTAAGAGAGACAACGCTGAAGTCAGGCATTAGCACAACTTACACAGGAAATAACATTTCAGAAAAAACAAGCAAGATAATTCACTCAAAGAGTAGATTATCTTGCTTGTTTAATTTATTTATTACAACTTATTTTACTAACAAGTGAGATCCTGCTAATTAGCCAAGAATTAAATCCTCTAATTCAGTTGGCCCTTCTGTTAGAATACGATACCCGTCTGAAGTGATTAAAACTGAATCTGAGTGACGGAAACCGCCCAATCCTTTCACATAAAGACCTGGTTCTACTGAAATGACCATATTTTCAGTTAACAAATTATCATTTCCGCGAGAGATTGTAGGGTCTTCATGGTTATTTAAGCCTAAACCGTGTCCTGGACGGTGAAGAACCTTATCTGCTACACCGCGACTTTCCAAATAATCCATAACTTTCTCTTCAATGGAGCTAGCTTTAACGCCTGGACGTAACATATCTAGCATTATTTTTCTAGCTTCCATCATTATGTTGAAATATTCTTTTGCTTCTTCACTAGGTTCTTCAGTAAAGAAGGTACGTTCGCATTCAGCTGCATAACCATCTAATTTGAAGATAGCAATGTCAACGTTCGCTCCTTTTCCAATTACAGAATCTGCCTTGACGACACTGTGTGGCATATAACTGTAGTCAGCTGGCCAAACCGCGTTTTGTGTCCGATCGTGTGACTCCTTGAATTTATCCAAATCTTCTTGATGGTATTTGAAAGGAACTTGGAAAGTTTCACCGACCGTCGTTCCTGTTTTAACCATATCTAAAGTTGATCTTACAACAGAACTAGTTAGCTTAGCTACTGCTTCAATTTTTGCGACTTCATAATCACTTTTGATTGTACGCAATTCTTTAACATAATCTGCGACGACCCAATGAGCATCTACTGAATTCGTTACAAATAGAGGTGAATTTTGTTCAATACCAATCTTATCTAATGGTTTCAGGTAGTCCTGCAAAACATCATACCAATTGTCGCCAGGTTTTGAAGTCACATCAAAATAAGTAGCTAAGTCATAATCTAGATAAGAAACATCTACGTGAGATTCTTCCAGTTTAGGAACAATGAATAGCGGTTTTTTATCTGGAAAAGCGATAAAAAAGAACGGCCTTTGTTCTGGACTGTATGCAATATTAGAAAAGTACCAGATATCTTCAGGATCCGTTATCACATAGGCATCCAAGCTGTTTTCCTTTAGTAATGCTTGTAAGTTTTTATTTCGATTTTTAGTTCAGTTTCAAAAGTTTCCATTTAAAACATCCTCTCTATTGTTTCGTGTGTTTTCATTCTTAAATATCTAACCAGTAGAGCTAAATCCTTATTATATTTTAGCAAAACTGTCCGTTTTAATACAAATTCAGTATAAAATGTATGCTACCTTTCAATCAACACCTTCTTTATATCAGACATGATTTCTCGTTTTTCTTAGAGAATAGCCTGTCTACAAAAGAAAACTATTCAATTTTCCACAAAAAACTTATTATAAAGTTGTCTAGATAGCACTTTTGCTATTCTTAATTTGAAAAAGTTTCAATCACAGCTATTAATTGACCATTATCAAGTAATCATGCTGCAACTAAGACTTTAGAAAATTTTTCCTACCCTTTTTTCTTATCATTTTTATCGAACAAACAAAAATGTTGAGGTTTATAAATGAAACCATTATTTTGTTAAATAAAATTATCTATGAATGCATTTATAGAAATTACGCTATGTGCCTATAAGTTGCCAATATTTAAAGACTTAATACTGTCAGTTTTGCTAAAGTATTAAGTCTTTTCTTCTTGAGTTATTTAAAATTTTTTGTCTTGTCTTTCATAAGATTTTTGTCCAATACCTTTTCACTATTAATGCTTATCAGTCTAACAAATCATTAAAAGTAGTAATATCTTTAATATGACTTTTTGATAAAGCTATGAATGCTGACGTTAATCCATGCAGAGCATTAATATCTTCCATCGTAACATCTAGTCCAGAAAGTTGTTCAAGGACGAAAAGGTCTAAATACTGAATCAATTGGTCTAATTCAAAACCACTTTGGTAAACTGCACTAAATAATTGTCTTCTTTCTTCTTCAGTCATCATTATCTCCTCCATTCTATTACTTTATTTCTCTCAATTGTTCTGAGTAACGATTGGCACAACCATAGTGTTGCTCAGCTAATAAAATCACCGCAAAAACAGATCCTCAAATTGATTTGATTTGATCCAAGGTATATCACAAAAAGTGCATAGCCCATAAATTGCGTCTTTTAACACAGTTACATCAACTTTGTGATCATCAATGTTTACAGTTTTTTATCCATTCCTCTCTTCCATCTGTTTATATTTTCTTGAGTTTTCCTTTCAATTAACTTGTTTACTTAGCGCTTTTCACAATTTTAATATAAACATGCTTTAAGAAAATAAGGTTATTTAAGTCTTTTATTTTCTCGTAAATTTCTTTTTAAGAAACTTTATTTTTAGATTAAAATACTGATTTAAAGCCAAATTTAATATTTATAGTGGTTGATAGATTGTTTCTGTTTCTATTATTGCAACTATTAACTCAAGGATATATTTCCCTTTTAGAAACGTCAATAGTTTTTTATTAAATATCGCAACTTATTATTTCTTTTTGAGCTACCGTGTTATTATAATTGCGTAATTAGCAACGAAAGGAGCATAAATATGCCCGATAACGTTTTAATATCAAGAATTATCAATTTAAGAGAAGCAAATAATTGGACCCAAGTTGAACTAGGAAGAAAACTTAATCTAGATAAATCAACGATGAATAAGATTGAAAATGGCACAAGGAAAGTATCTACTAACGAGCTGGAAAAGATCGCTGATGTTTTTGGTGTTTCTACTGATTATCTGCTAGGAAGAGAGCATAAAGAATACGAGCTTCCTGAAAGTAAAAGCCAGACAGTAGCAAATCATATGGGAGATAATGTCTCAGAAGATGAAATGGAAAACATCCTTAGCTATATTGAGTTTATTAAACAGAGAAATAAAAAGAAGTAAACGAATATAATAAAAAGGTTGAAATGGTTATCTTTTCGTTTTAAAAACTCTATGCAAATTTCAAGTACAAGTTAGTCAGTCTTGTAAATCAACTTGTTACTGCATTCAAAATATTCCTTAGTACTGATTATACAATGGCTTATCCGCTTGTTCCGTCGGTGGGAGCTTTTTGAACATTGTAGTTTTAAGTATTTTCCCTTGCGTGGTTTTGTGCTATGTTCAAATTTCGTCATTGTAAATTTATCCTTTATTGATAGTGTGGAGTCTTCAATAATACATGAAATTTCCCAATGACGGTTTTTAATGCTCAGAAGCGGCTAAGTTTATTATAAAATTCGCGTTAATAGCTATTGAAAATATTTTGCTAATTATATCAAAGAAAACGCCTTGCCTATCATCCAGGTAAATTTTAAACGATTATTTCAAGACAAATACGCTTTAAGTAACTTTTATCAATTATCCTTATTAAATATTAAATTTTTGGTGGATTAAATACCAATTTTGTACCTTTTTCAGCAAAATCAGATGCTAAATTTTGTTTCTGTCCCCTAAAGCTTCCCCTTTTATCAGGGTTAATTACTACTTTAATAGACATTGGAAATATGCTTACTATGACCTTACTGTTAGCTACTCCAATAAGCAATTCAAACAAACCTTCCAACTTAGTCATTAGCTTAACAGGAATCAGTTTTTGTTAAATAATTTATACCTTTCTTACAACATTGTTTCTGTAACCACACCCTAAATGGGAAATATAAAGAGAAAGACTGTACTACAAAACTTGAGTAAGTTACCCCCGCATGTGCGGGAAAGACCAAACAGCTTACGCTGAGGGCACACAAAGTACAGGATCACCCCCGCATGTGCGGGAAAGACAGTAAAAGATTCCTATAAAAGCGCCGTTTTTAGTTCATCATTTTCAAAAATTTATTCACTTTTGTCGATAAATGGTAAATTATTCTAGCATCCTCTAAAGCTCGATGAGACACATGATTATTAAATCCATAACTTGGCAAGACAGTTTTTAATTTATAATCTTTGAGAAGCATTTTTTCTCTTTTAATATAACGGATTAAATCATAAGATTTATTTGTTATCTTTCTTATTTCGCATTCTTCTAAGTAATTGTTTAGAAAACGAAGATCAAAACCAATACCGTAACCAACAATATCAAAATCTTCTATAAAGTCTACAAATTCCATTAAAGAATCTTTCAAAGGTTGCCCACTATCCCTTAATAATTCTTGAGTTATTCCAGTTAATTCAGTAATTTCTGTTGGTAAATTTCCCACATAATTAATCAATCTGTGGAAGTTCATTAGCTCTCCCTTCTTAACCTTAACTGCTCCAATTTCAATAATTTGATTCTTTTCGTAATTCAAACCATCTGTCTCAATGTCAACTACTACATAATTATGATTTGGTTCATTGGGACGGGATTGCTGACTAGAATATTTTTTGGCTTTTCGAAATTTTGCCGCATCACTATACCCCTTGATATAATTAGCTCCACTAGATTCATCTTTGACTTCTGGCAACATCACAAGCGGAACCCCATCATAATCAACTACTTGACGTTGAGTATTTAACGTTTCAAATTGATATCCAATTTCATTTTGATAAACGTAACTCATTGTTGCTTCTCCAGTTGAGGCACTTTGGGTTACTCTCTCCCACAGCTGTTCTCGTATTTTGGTATTAAAGTTTCCCACATAAACGCCCGTCGCTATTTCTTGCATCCACTTGGTTAAATCTCCTCGAAGCGAGTTAGGAACTTTTTTTAATGTAATAATAGTAAATGGCATCGTTATGGCACCTCTTTGTAGTTAACCCCATGTTTAACTAACCTGTCTTTATCATCCCATAGATTAATAACATCGATAAACATCTCTTCATCTGCTTCCACATCCATAAGATACTGCAAATCCTTAACAATCCTTTTCATAATTTTTCCGTCTACGAAAGCGTCACGCACTCTTAATCGAGTTTTTCGTCCGATATCCTCATCTGGCAAACTTTCGCCTGCTATCTCAAATGCAATTGGTATCGTTAAATCCGCTTTATAGAGATCTGCTATATCATAAACAAATGCTAAATCATGTCCAGTGTGTACAAAACCTAAGCCTGCTGACATGCCTAAAGCAACTATAATACTATAAACAAGCCCGTATAAAGAAACATGAGCAGCTGACAAAGCTTTGTTAATAGGAGTGCCAGATTCAAAATCATCAGTATTGTATTCTCTTTTCGTCCATTCCACATCGTGAATTTTAGACTGAGTACGATAAACATTCCGCACTCTGGCTCCTTCTCTTCCTCTTAACTGCTGCATAGTTAAATTTGATACATCTTCACCAGGAAACGCATTTGATACATTTTACGGGCTACTGACAACCTTGAACGCTTATTCGACACGAGTCTGGCCTGTTTTTCTAATAAACGGCTGGAATGTGCAAGAGCACGTCCATGGGCGTAATGTCTAACTCCGCGTTCCCCCACCCAAACCATACTTGTTCCTATATCTCCAATAAGTTCAATTGCTCGATGACTTATATCTGTACCTGGACCCAGCAGTAAAACTCCAACCATTGAAGCCGGAATACGAACAATTCCTTTACTACTAGCAACTGTAATTGCACTATCTTGACGATTAATTTTCGCGTGTTCAATATAGATAAAGGTTACTCTATCACCAATTCTTGGTAATTCATTAAGCTCAGTTTTTTTAGCTCCACTATGTTTTTTCATACTCTAAACTCCTGGAATAACTGTCATCATGCCAAAGCCATATGCTTTTTTCTTACCAAAGCCTGCCGTCAATGTCTTTCTAAAAATGGTAGCATCTTTAATTGTCAATACACCTTCATAGGTAACTTTACTCAATCGAAGGTTCTTTTGCCGGTTTTTTTTTAAAACCTCAAAGCTGCGTTCTGTAATAAAAAAATCTTCTGTATTTAATAAAAATCCATTTTTTTCTGAGCGTTCTAGCAAAAAAGTAAGTTGATCTTCCTCTGACAAGTATGGCACTACTCTTCCCCGTTGTTTCCCATCTTGTTTCTTAGAAATAACTGGGTTTAAAACAATTTTAAACCGCACTCGCATATCATCGGTCAGCGAATGCAGAAAGCTATCATAGTCCTTACTACGAGCGCTCCCCGCTACACCATACTTTTCAAATAAATGTAAATCTGGTTTGTCAGGACTAACCACTAACAAATACTGTTTTCCTTTCAATTGGTCAACTCGCCACAACTTTCTTGATCTTTCCTTTAAAAGGACTTCCTGCATTTTCGGTTGAAGTTGCGGGGCGAAATACAAACGCTCTTTGATTTTTCGCTGCACGTGATAGCGATCGCGGAAGTGCTCATGTCGTAAACAACCGAGCGCCAATTCGTCAAAGACCGCTTTTTCATAACCTGAACCCCCATCACTGTTGGAAACCACAACCGTATCTGTCAAATCGTAATTCGCCTGGAGATAATGCATCATTTCTCGTTGGGCTTTTTGTCGATTCAGATCACTGATAAAATACGGGTGGATCAACGTCGAGCGTTGGCCATCTTTTTGCTTTCCTTCACACACTTGAAAACGATGAATTTCGAGGGATTGTTTTTTCTGTCCATGAATTTGCACACCGTCCCCTTCCAGATAAAGAAATGGCACTTTTTTCTTCTCTACAACCCCGTCATAACGTTCTTCACGCGTGCTTCTTGCTTGAATAAGTGTTCCGGTTTGAACAACTAACTGCTGGACATTTTGATGGCTCATACTCCACGACGTTAAACAATCAATGGCTTTGGCGACATGGCGATAGACCATCATCGAACCTAACTCAGCGACGTTTCGCAGCACCAATGAACTATAACGGCTTCCTTTACGAATCCCTAAAAACTTATCGAGCGGGTAATAAATATCGCCTGCCGCGTTTTTCATTCGTCTTCGATGGAAGGTCACGGTGCCAAAAAGAAAGGTCACCGTCCGGGAGCTTTTTCGATCACTTTGATAGCCTTGCGCTTTGGCTTCGATAAAAAGCTCATCATCTAACTGGCGAAAGGCCTCTTGTGCTAAGAAAATGATCAGTTGGGAAAAGAAGTGCATCATCGCCTTTTCTCGTCTTAAAAAGGAGGTTTCCTTTGAATTTACCCATTTTACGTAAAGGACCGTGCGAACCCTGTTATTTTATTGGTTTTTTCTTTTTAGTGAGATTTAGGTGCTACTTTTACGAAAATAAGACACACAAATAGCACGCACAAAATAATGTGCGTTTTTTAAAAATATTCAATTATCGCTTCACACAGCGAGCGCGAGTTGATGAGCCCTGGGCCGTTTTTTCACCCTTTTATAGGCTTGAATCCCCGTCGAATCAAATCGAAGGATCTCGGCCAGCCCTCGAATGAAGCGGTACAGCTTCAAGCGGATCTTTTGGTCCGAGAACGTGGCTTTGGCACGATGAAGCACTTGTTTGACATAGCACGTTTCTTTTTCTAATAATAGGCTATGATGCCCGATCAAATAACTCACGAAACAATGGATCAAGCGTAAGCTATTGAGGTGGAGCGTACGTACTTTCTCTAAGTGGTATTCTTGTTTTTGGACCCGAAAATTTTCTTCAATCCGCCAACGCGTTATATAAGCTTTGACGATCGTTAGGACGTCTTCTTTGTTCTTAATGGGGTGATTGGTCAATAATTTCATGGGTTTTTGACCGTAGCCGTAGACGACCACCATATTTAAGGGAACTTTCGGTAAACAGGGAAGTTCTACGGGAATATGAGAGACTTTCAACGCATAGTTTTTGCCTTTAATGGTCGAAGAAAACGCGATTTTCCCTTTTCTTCTTAACGCTAAGTTAGGCACCTTGATCCGTTTATTCTGATACTTTAGGTAGCGCTTATCTTGGAGCCGAACGATAAAGGAAGCGTCTTGCTTGTGCATAAATGTGAACATATCGTTACTATCGTACCCACGATCCATAACGAGCGTATAGGGTTTTTCTTGAAATAAATGCTTCACCAGGTTTAATCCTTTATAGGTTTCCACATTCGTACTGTCAAAATATTCTTCCGCAGCCGAAAACAAATGGGAATAAATCGGGATTGGATGTTTCGTCCTGGGGGAGGCAATGGCGATATTGGCTGACATATACCCTTTTTCTATGCCATCACGCGATCCATCATGAACACGAGCGAGCGCTTCAAATTGTTCGCCGAAAGGCTTCGTGATATCGGAGTTATCGACGATGACCAGCATATCTTCCTGCAAATGAGATTGAATGGATTGTAAATAATTCTGGTGAAGCCCCTGAAAATCGTCAAAATCTGCCCCGCGATTGGACAAACGTTTCACGGTATAAAGAAGGCGCGTATCCTCTTCTAAAGCGCGTGCGATATCAGATAGGAGCGGGGACCGGCTTTTGACTATGCCAAAAACCATATCGAATATAAATTTTTGATCCGGTTTGGCCAATCCTTGCGCGAGTTTCTGGGAAAATTGAAAAAAATCTCGTTTTACTTGATAAATATCGGTCGGATTCATGGTATAATACACCTAGCCTTTCGTTGTTTATGGTTTGTTTTGGTGCAACTTAATAATACCATAGCGGAAGGCTTTTTGTGTCCACAGATTGGCCTTGTGGATAAAGAAAAACCGCACCGTTGCCCAGTTTTCCACTGGGGATAACGGTGCGGTTTTTCTTTTATTGGATAGGCCCTTCAGATTTTGGGTAAATTCAAAGGTTTCCTCCTTCATTACTTTAACTAAATCTGTTATAATAGACTCCATAAGAAACCGCCTCTGTTATTAGTGCCTGTCACAGCCCAATAACTAGAGTAACGGTTTCTTTTTTATTCGTCTAGGGTTGACCTCAATAAATTTTACACTTAGACATTGGAATGTTGATTTTAGTGATTGTATCTTTAGTGTTAGTTATATTAGATAAACAGCCTAAATGGTTAGATATCATAGTATTATTAGGAATGCTGATTCTGCTATTAACAGACAAGAAAGGTTGGTTTAAATGACAGAAAATAAAACTTCTGAAGCGCAGTTGCGTGCAAATCGTGAGTATCGCAAAAGGATAAATGAGGATGAAGAGAAGAAAAAACATCGTAACTACATGACTTCTAAAAGAACAGCTAAGTCCTTTATTAATAGCAAGGCTACACTAGAAGACATTGAAGAACTAGAACAATTAATAGAAGAACGAAAAAAAGCCCTGTCGGAGTGACGGGGCTTTACAGCAATCTTAGTAAATCATAGTTAACATACAACTTATTTTTTTTCTTTGACTTATCTACGTCAATTAAATCTAAATCTACTAATTGGTTAAGTGCCTTTCTTGATGTTGAAACTGATACGTCTAAATGGTCAGAAATTTCTTTAACCGTAACGAATGGTTTTCTAAATGTAGTAAGCCAGACATGATTGATTATTGAAGAATCCTTGCTTATCTTTTGAAGACCTAGGGAAGCTAAACTAGTTATCCCATCCAACTTATCCAACATACTTTTAGCCATTCTGTTGCAAGCATCTAGAAAAAAATTGATCCAAGAAAACCAGTCTGGTGAACTCCCTCTAATCCCATTCAAAAGATTATAATATCGTATTCTTTCTTTCTCAAGTTCGTCACTTACAAAAAAAACTGGTTTATTAATCAAACCATCTTGCATAGTATTCAAAACAATAAGTATCCTACCCATACGCCCATTACCATCTAAAAAAGGATGGATAGATTCAAATTGAGCATGCATGATTGCAGTTTTAATCAAAATATCAGAATTTTCATCTAATAAAACTGAGTCAGAATTTGGATTCTTCTGAAATGACGGATGCGCCATAGAATTAATAAAGTATTCTAAGTTTGTCATATATGAACTAATTTCATTTGCCCCTATTGGTATATAACTAGCGTCCTCTATTCTATTAGTAGGACCTATAAAATTTTGAATTTTCCTATATTCTCCTGCATTAGCGATTGTACCTCTAGTGTTTTTTCCCATCAAAATTTTATGCAAATTTTGAATCAACCTTGTAGAAATTGGGTTACCCCCATGGATTAATTCAATTCCCTCTGATAGAGCATTCATATAATTCTCTACTTCAGTAACTTCGTCGCTCTTATTCTTTTTTGTAGCTTCTTCAATCATGTCAGCAAAGGTAACTTGAGTTCCTTCTATTCTAGTTGATTGTACAGATTCACTCAAAGTTAACATCTGTATTAACTGCGAGTTTACTACAGAATGTTCCAATTCTGCATTTAACTTCCCAATCAAAGATTTTATTTCAGCTACTTTCTGATATAATTGTAAAGCCTCATTGGTAGTAACGATTGGAGGTAAAAAATTTATACCTTTAACTGCTGACATTTTACTCTCTCCTATTCCCTTTTTAATGAACATATTATTACATTTTATTTGATAAAAATCAACAAAAATAATCAAATAGATTTCAAAAAAGCCTAATCATAAAAAAACTGCTCACTTAAGAACAGGACTAGTTTATTAAAGATCGTCCGGATTAATTTCATCAGTTTCGACAATTGGCACATCGGAAGATTCCAATTCCTTAAATCGCTCATCATTATTAACGTTATAAACTTGATAAACTATCTCAGTTTCGTTTAATTTATTGAGCATTGATTCGGTAGCGATGTCGTCTGTAATAGATAGTAGCGCACACTCATAATCTTTAACTTGTTGTATCTCTTCATCAATACTATCTTTAGGGTCATATAGCCAAGACACAGTAGCATCGGGGTAACTTTCTACAAATTCGTCACGAATATTTTTATCACTTAATACAAAAAAAGAACGTTCGTAAACGTCATACTTCTTCAATGTATCCACGATAGATTCAATAAATTTATTATCTTCCCAATCTCCTTTTGAGCCATCAACATTTACAATTAAATTTTCTTGACTTATTTGTTTTACAGCTTCTTTAAAGGTAGGAATTTTTAATTCTTTATTCTTATACTTTGGATATTCAGACGTATTTATTTTTAAATTTTTAAGGTATTTGTTCGTGTGGTTCTCTAACTTTCCTTTTCCATTAGTTGTTTTATCTAACTTTTTATTGTGCATTAAAAAGTTCGTTCCGTCCTTACTTTCTCGTACATCAATCTCCACACCATCATAACCTAAATTTGCCGCCTGTGATATCGATTCGATAGTATTCTCTGGTGCACCGATATGGGCTCCTCGATGAGCAATTAAATATGTATCTTCATTATCAAACCAATCCTTTGAAGTACATCCTGAAAAAATAAATAATAATAGGATCATTAATCCAGCAAACCGTTTCATTTCTTCACCTCATAGTAATACTAACAAAACGTCACAAAAAAATACATATGTAAAAAAGCCGCCGCGATTAAGCGAAGGCTTTAGTAGTTAGTTAACAGATGAATTAATTTTAGATGACGTAACCCTCGAAATTATGAAAGTTTTTAAAAAAAGACAGGAAGCCTTATTTAGAAAGCTAAACGTAAAAAATTCAAAACAATTTTTTTACAATGCAGGAGACGGGCTTATCTCTCATAACGCCGCTTTAAAAAAATTAAAAAGTTACAAAACCAATTGGATATTACTCCAGAGATAACATTGCATGGTCTAAGACACACCCATGCTAGCGTCATGATTTATAAAGGTACAGACATTTTAGCAGTATCCAAACATTTAGGTCACAAATCTTTAAACGTGACAATGTCGACTTACTCGCATGCAATTAAAGAATTAAAAGAACGTGAGGATGAAAAAATTAAATCAATTATGGATGATAATTGAATCAATTTCATAATTGCTCTTTTTAAAAATACACAGATCTGCAAAATTCTTAAAACTCTATTTTCTGAAAATTCATGTGAAAAACAACTTGTAAAAGCAACACCAAACTAGACCCTTTATTTTCGTTTTTTTAAAAGGGCTTCAAGGTAATGTTGATTAAATACGACCAATAGTTGGTTCTTCAATACGATCAGATCCAGTTTCCACCTAAGCAGCTTGTTGCTGACTTAACAGTAAACGAATACGATCACTTGCTAATTTTGATGCATTATAAATAAGGGTTACGATGTCAAAGTGAACTTTTGCGCGTTTTCCCGTTCGATAACGTACATTGTTGAGCTGAAAATATTCTTTTAAATAAGCATTAACGCGTTCTACTGCTGAGCGACGTTTGGATATGTTTTTCCATGCCTTTGATCCACGAGCGGGTGCTGTATATCTCCTGAGGTCTGTAGTAATTTTTACTTTATAAACCTTTTGGCAGATCCCTTCGTTAGCTAAAGGACAATCATTACATTCTTTTGGACGGGTGTATTTCAACGTTTCGTATTTGGCATCGAAACTATCATAACGATAAGAATGCTCCCTGAAACAGGTGGGGGCAAAGTGTTTATCGAAGCCAATAGGCTCCCCTTCATTTTTCTGATTGTAAGCAATGACAGATTGGTTCCTTATTCGATGAACTTGTTCGTAAATTGGGTCATAGTCATAACCAGCGTCCATTGTTTGGTAGTTCAATGAAGGTAAGAATAGGCGTTCATCCATGCCTTTTAATAATGGGATTGCCGCTTTTCCGTCATTCAGATTACCAGATGAAAAAAGAGACTGTAAAATATACTGGCTGGATGTACCAACGGCTAGGTGTCCTTTGTAGCCATACCAATAGACATTTTTGCCTTCACTGTTCTTTTTTACACCCCATTTTGGGTCCTGAGGAACTTCAGCCCGGAGTTTACTTAAAGGCATATCTAACTGTGCTTCTATTTTCTTTTCGAAAATTGGAAGATTCGCTTCTTTCTCTGCCTGTTCGATAAGCCATTGTTCACGCTCTTCCTTAGGTTTACGCCCACGTTTTTTCGGCTCGGCTTTTGGTTTTTCTTCTTTTGGTGGGGCTTGATCACGTGCTTCAAAATGGGTTGCGTCAATTGCGGCGGTATCATCCATGATAAAGCCTTCCGCAATCGCTTGAAGAACTACTTTTTCCCGCTCATTCTCTAAAACGTTAGATTCACTCAGTTTTGTCACGAGTCGAGAATAGGCAGCTTCAGACGGGGTGTTATCAGACACAAGAAACCCACAATTCAATTTAAAAACAAAGTCATCATTCAGGCGCTTAACGAGGTCTTTAATCGTTGGGATACGCTCAACAATTCGTACGAAGAAAGAAATAATCATCGCTGAATAATTCAAATCTACTGGTGCACCAAGTCGTGACTTTTTGTTTATTTCATGGTAGATCGCATCCAAATCTATCGCTGTAATCATCGATTCATAACGTTGGGTAGGTGCCATCTCGTATAATTCTTGGATGCCAAATAAGCTTTGTTGTCGTATAATGGTCATAGGGAGTACGCCTCCAGTCTTTTTTTGGTTGTTATTGTCAACTACCATTATACAGGATTGGGGGAGGTACTGCCTTTTTTGTGTGTCAAATCCCTTGAGGCACAAGAGCTCGGAATTATGAAATTCACTCAATTATAAAAAATAAAAAGCATTTGGCACATTTTTGGCACAAGTCAGGCGAGAAACGCCTTTAAATAAACGTTTCTCGCCTGACTTAAACGTCCCTGAGAGGATTCGAACCTCCGACCTACTGCTTAGGAGGCAGTTGCTCTATCCTACTGAGCTACAGGGACAATAAAAAAGCTACACTCTATTCTATCGCTTAGTCTGCAAAAGAGCAAGACAATTTCAGCGATAAAATAGCGTGCGAATTAAAAATAATCTTCTAATATAGGAACTTGTTGTGGTGTTAGTTGCTTAATAGTGTCCACAATTTTTTCATCAACTTGCACTAACTCATGGAAAACCAATTCATTTATAGAACAATATCCTAAAAATAGTTGTGCAAAACGTTGAACGCTAATTTTTAATTCAGGAAGCTGAGTAGCAGTTACTTTACGAATTTCTGGCTGCTCAGCCTCAGCTTTAATGAGCTCAAAAGTTCCCTCATTCCAAGGCGCATATTTGTCCTTCTCAATGGTAATGGCAAAAGACTCTTTTAAGTTTTTTAAAGAACATTTTCGCAGAAAAGCTTCTATATCAACAATTCGTGCCATCATTTCAGGGCGAATCGTCGCTTGTGTTATTGGTTTGTCTTGCAAGAAAAATCCTTCGTTTTTGTCATAACCTTTTTCATAAACAATCCGATCTGTTGAATCTTTATGCGAAGCAATATACCGATTTAGTCCTTTATAAGCAGCTCCGGTCAGATTCAACCAGCGTGTACAGTTAAATTTTCCGTTCTCAATTTGATAAATCAAATAGCCTTCTGCTTGATCTTGCTCGTTATAATAAATTGCAAAATAATAAGTATGTGAGATAGAAAATTTATATTCATACCACCAATCTTCACGTAATACACCGCCATGCTTGTGTTGATCCGATCGTTGGTCAATTTGTTTGATAGCATCTTTTGCTTTTTCCCAAGTCAATCTGCGTACATATCCATCTGATTTTGGACTATCTGGCCATTCTGAACTTTTTACATCATAACAAATTCGTTCGAACGTTAATTCATACCCATATCTTCGATAAAAAGGATAGGAGAACGGATCAAGATAAGAAAGTAAGATGCCATTTTCATAGCAATCGACTAGCATTTGTTGCATCAATTGATCGATGTTTCCTTGTCCACGAAACGACGGATCCGAAGAAACAAAGCCAATACCAG
This sequence comes from Tetragenococcus koreensis, assembly GCF_003795145.1. Classification (GTDB taxonomy): domain Bacteria; phylum Bacillota; class Bacilli; order Lactobacillales; family Enterococcaceae; genus Tetragenococcus; species Tetragenococcus koreensis. The sequence goes on from NZ_CP027786.1 coordinate 1,011,943, forward strand.
CCATATCAAATATTTGATTGAATAATTGAACTTTTAACGGGGTTGCAATAATTTGGCTTGCTAGTTGCTGGTCAAAAAAAGCCCCATAGACTGTCGAATGTTTAAATAAAGTCCGTAGTCCGTCTTGATGTTGCTGGTCATCCGTAAAACGAAAAGCATATTGCGCCAATTGGTAACTTGCTGCAAAATTTTCGTCATATAATTTTTTAATTGTCACTGGTTCACCTCATTGTATAATTATTTAAAAAAAGCTAAGATAAACGGTAGTATACGCCTATCTTAGTTTATTATGTTATTATTCTGCAACTTTTTTTAATTCTTGATCTACACCAAGTTTAACAAATGGAACGTAAATAACAACAGATAAAATTAAGTTTACCGCAGCTAAAACCGCGCCGGCAAAGCTTTGAGTTGCTAGAAATCCTCCGATAACAGGCGGAGTTACCCATGGTGGCATGAAAGTAGCTACTGGAACTATTCCTAAACTTGTAGAAAAATAAGCCACGCTAACCAAAACCATAGGAACAATAATAAATGGAATAAACATAATGGGGTTTAATACAATTGGTAGACCAAACAACATTGGTTCATTGATATTAAAAATACCAGGTCCCACGCTTAGGTTATTAACCACTCTATACGCTTTGTGCTTTCTTCCTACTAAATAAATCGCAATAATTAGACCTAAAGTCGCTCCTGTTCCTCCTAAGTTAACAAAACTATCAATAAAAGGTTTATTAACGATATAAGGAGCAATGTCGCCATTAGTAATTGCGTTTGCATTAGCTTCAATAGCTGGTGCGTTGATCGTTTGCATAAATGGATCGATCATATTTGCTCCATGTAAACCAAAGAACCACAAAAACGGTGTAATAAAGGCAATTAATAACGCCGACCAGTAGGTACTAGCCATACCCATAAATGGTTGTTGAACGGCTTCGTAAAATGAATTAATAATGTCTTCAACGCCAAAAGCAGCAAAAATTGCAGATACTAGACCAAAAAGAGTAATTACAATCATCGCAGGCAATAAAGCTGCAAAAGATTTTGCTACTGCCGGTGGTACACCATCCGGCATTTTAATGACTAACTTATCATTGCCAATTAGTGGTAGACATCCCAGTTGCCCCACCTATAGTAAAGAATGAAGCTAGTGAAACGATCCCAGTAGCAACTGGATCTTTCCCGTAATCTTTAGCTAAGTTACTAGCTACTAAATAAGCAATCATTACGGACAATACAGCAAAGGTGCCTTCCCAAACTGAATCGCCAACGCCTTTCCAAGATTCATTAGCAAAAATTGAATTCATTAATTCTTGAAATCCAGGAACGGGCAAATTATTAATCATCGTTGCTAAACCACCCAGAATCAACAGTGGCATCGTCACCATAAATGAATCACGAATCGCAACCAGATGTCGTTGTGAACCAATTTTTGAAGCAATTGGCACAAACTTTCCTTCCATAAAACGCACAAATGTATCCATTTCTTCCTCCTGTTACCTAACCTACATTTTATTTTTCGTCCAAACGACGATATAGATCAATAATTTCTGTTGCTAAATCTTTAAAGGCAATAGCGGTCATCAAATGGTCTTGTGAATGCACTGCAAGTAAAGTAATATCCATATGTTTGCCCTGTGCTTCTTCAGTCAGCATTCCTGTTTGTGAATGATGGGCTTGGTTTAATGACTCATCAGCATCTTTTAATTTTTGATCGGCTAATTCAAAATCGCCTTTTTTAGCCGCTGCAATAGCTTCCATCGCATCGCTTTTGGCGTTACCACCATACATAATTAAACCCATCACTGCTTCTAGGTTTTCTTGTTCATCCATACAAATGATTCCTCCTATTTCTTATCCCATCAAGCTTTCCGCTTGTTGCAAGACATTTTCGCCGTTCATCATCCCGTAGTCAGACATGTTAATCACATCTAGCGGAATGCCTTTAGGTGCTAAACGTTTTTCAAAGTCGCCTTTCATAAAACGTACTTGCGGACCTAATAATAGCACATCTACTGGTTTGGATTCTAAATTTTGATCTGCTTCAGAAGATGAACAAGCAAAGATTTCTGCGTCCATTCCCTTATTTTCCGCTGCTTTTTGCATTTTTGTTACTAACAAGCTAGTACTCATACCAGCCGAGCAAACTAACATAATTGTTTTTTTCGCCATTTTTTCCACTCCTCAATTTTTATACTTACACTTCATTATTAAGCAATAAACGTGCCAACATAAAAAAAGACCAATCCCTAACAAAATAAGGTTTTGGTCTATACAATCGGTCATACACACTAAAATTGAACTTTACACACTAATTTTGTGTGTAAAGTTTGAAAGGCGTGTCTATTTGATTTTTGATAAAAGCTTCGGTTAAATAAGCAATTTCGTCATCTGGAATTTGAATTGCGTAGTTTTTCTCAATCGAGATGAAGGAAGTTTTTAAAATGTCGGTTTCTAAGCGGTATTTCTTTTGAAAAGCAGTTAAATCAGGAAATTGCCTTTCGAGTCCAGTCGTCCGCAAAGCTTCCACTAAAAAGGCGAGATGGATGACTAAACCAGCTTCCACACTAGGTTCTAAGATAATATGCAGCTGTGACTGTACTTGTTGAACAAGCGACTTCAAGGTTTCCACTAAAATTGATAATGATCCGACATGCGTAATAGTGCCATCTAATGAATTGACGATGGTTTCAGCGGGTATTTCATCTTTCACAATGCTTTTTAGCACTTTTAGTTTCTGATCATCAAATATATCATAGGCGGAAAAGAACGGAATATTTTGATATTCAACCTCTACAGTACCGGCAATCGCTTTAATTTCATATTCTTCCAAAAGACCGTCGATATGTTTTTTAAAGGTTGCTTTTTCAATAAATTGCATTTGAATAATTTCAACTTTTGATTGATCAACCAACGGGGAGATACGCTCATATAACTTGGCAGCTACACCCTCGCCGGTAAAACAAGTAACAACGATCGCTTTTTTGTTGTCTTTTACTTCGTGGTCTGCTTGGAATTGTTCTCGGACAATTGTCTCAAAAGAGGTTTGAATGTTTTGATAGATATCTTCTAAACTACGACCTGCTTCTGACATCCGCAAAGCTTCAATCACAATCATCGTGCTAGTCATCGAGATTGCCTTGGTACGAATCCCAGTTTCTTCATGAAGCAGTGTTGCAAACGAGTTTAGCGATCCCATATCTGTCAGTAGTAGTAACCCGTTAAGAAACATAGATTGGTTGTCTAAAACGTAACTTAACAATTCTTGATACATTTGATTAACTACCATGTCTAACGGCATATCCATCGCTACGCCATTGGATGAACCTAGTAGTTCTTGGGCAGCAGATAAAATGCTAGAAGCGGTTGAATTCCCATGCATTAGTACAATAATACCTACTTTATTTTGTGGCAATTGTTCTTCTTGGCCTAATTGAATGGAAAGAAACATACTAATAAACCCGATTTCATCAAAAGGAATTTCTACTTGTAATTCTTCTTCAATCAACGTTGACAAATCAAGCGCCACTTGAAATTCAGTTTTCAGTTTCTTTCTTATGCGGTTCAAATCAGGATGAATGATCTCCGTTCCTTTACGAATTCGATCTAACGTAAGCTGTAAATGCAAGGCAAAAGCAAAGCGTGCCTTTTCATTATACATACGGTCTAATCTTTGTTCGGCGATATCATATAAGCGATTAGTCAAATTCCAAATATCCGCAGCAATCATCCCTCTTTGGGTTGAGGTTTGGGTCAATTCTTCGACATAGCTTGCAAAATAAGCGTCAACATCTTTAGTGATTACTTTTTCTAAATCAGTATTATTCACACCTACTTGATTTAAAGAAGACAATTTATCTTCGATCTCTTGATAAACTTCCATGTTACTATCTGAGTCTTGTGACCATTCGACTTCTGTACCTTGGGGTTCAAAAATTAAATAATCACCCTTTCCTTCAAGAAAATGATCAAAACGCTCTGCCATTTCTTTCATTTTAAGCATGCCTTTTTGAACATGGAGTGGACAATCTTTTTTACGAATCAAGAGGCTATTTTGTTCACGCGTATGATAATGTAAAAAAGACTTGGCACATACCAGCTTTACATCTCGTTTGATTTGACCAATATTGGCTTGGGCATCATATAACATAAAAGCTAAAATTGCGTCTTTTTCAACTTTAATAGGTTGATTTAAGCGATTAGCTTCTTGTTTGATAAAAAGCTCAATAATTTCATACCGTTCGTCTAAGGAACGTGTAGCTAAGTTAGGCAAAGTAATCGACATGGGAATTCTACGATTAAATGTGCCTAAAAAAGTATCTGCTGGCTCGGTAGTCGCTCCTATAATCTGAACGGAGGCTTCATACGCTTGGCTGCTTTCACCTAAAGGACGGTACACACCTTTATCGATAAAACTAAACAGCATTTCTTGTCCCTCAGGTGGTAGACGATGAATTTCATCTAAAAATAAAATTCCGCCATCTGCTTCTGCCAAAAGACCCGTTGTACTGGTATCAGCTCCGGTATAAGCGCCTTTTTTCACACCAAAGATATGCCCGAATAGTAACTGCGGGTTTTGAGCATAGTCCGCACAGTTAAACGAAATAAAGGGCGCATCTTTTGCTAGTGCTTTGGCTTGTATCGCAAATTGATACATACATTCTGCAAACATAGTTTTTCCAGTACCCGTTTCACCAAAAATAATGGTATGTAACCCCATCGGCGGATATAACATAGCCGCTTTAGCTTGTTGGATGCTAACCTTTAAGGAAGCATCTGCACCTACTAAGTGATCAAAACTGACTTCTGCTGATGGTGTAAGTTCAGTCGATTCGCCTGAAGCAGGACGATAGATTACAGGACGACCTGCTGATTTTTGAATGTTGCCCTTTTTGGCTAATTCATTTAAATAGCGACTGACATTGCTGCGATCAATATGTAGAAAGGCAGCAATTTGTTTGGCAGTTAAGCCAGCGGAATTTTTCTCCACTAATTGCAAAATTTCTTGTTTTCTAGAATTCATTAAACGCCTCCTGCATAGTCCTAACGTTTTTCGGAAGAAGTCTTGCTCTTGCGGGCGCCTTTATTTTTTTTCTTTTTCTTCGTGTTTTTGGGCTTCTTCGGCTTATTTTTCGTTGTTTGTTTTGTTTTTGTTGTCTGTATTTCAGGGTTTTCGGTAGTTAAATGGCCTTCATATAGATAGATCTCTTGTAGTGGCAGGTCTAAACTTTTAGTGATTTTTTTTAGCTCCGGCAAGGTATTTTCCTGCACAATTGTAATTACAGCTCCTGACTTACCCATTCGTCCAATCCGACCAGAGCGGTGTAGATAGCTTTCCTGAGAAGTAGGAACTTCGGCGTTAATCACATAAAATAAATCCGCAATGTCTAGTCCTCTAGAAGCTACATCGGTAGTCAACAGTTCTACTAGTTTTTTCTGACGAAAGTTCTCTAACGCTTGCTTTCGCATCATTTTAGGTTGGTCAGAAGCTAGACTAGCTACGGGCAATTGGTGATACTGCAATTTTTCTGCAGCACTACCTAAATCTTGTACTTCGTTAAAAAAGACCAATCCTTGAAAGTCTGTAATATTGCCCATTCTTCTTAAAGCTTCTACTGTTCTTCTGGTAGGATAAGCCAAATAATAATGCGCCACTTGACGATTACTATCTTCTTCTTTGGTTACATCAATTACCGGCAGTTCGTCTTGGAATAACTGCTTAATTGCCGGTAACGCTTTTGTGCCAGTCGCTGAAAAGAAAGCATACTGACTGGTTTGCGGTATACTTTTTAATAACGATTGCATAAAACCGAGCGCTCCTTCTTGTAGCAGCTGATCAGCTTCATCCAAAATTACAGTTTGTATATGGGCCGCTTTCACTTTTTTTTCTTTGATTAATTCAACCAGACGACCCGGCGTACCCACTAATACTTCTGGTTTTGTTTTTAGTTTTTCAATTTGTCTTTTCTTATTAGCACCACCGATTAGTGACTGCACTTGTAATCCCAGATCTGATGCCCAGTTTCTCGCAACATTAGCGACTTGCACCCCTAATTCTTGCGAAGGTGTCACAATAAGTAATTGATTGCCTTGTTTAGGTTCAACATTTAAAAGGGTAGGCAAAAGATAAGCAAGTGTTTTGCCGGTGCCTGTAGGAGCGATACCAACTAGATTTTTTTCTTGATACAAAGTAGAAAAGACTTTTTTTTGAATTAAAGTTGCTTGTTCAAAACCTTCTGTTTTTATTCTCTGCTGCCAAATCTCTGGCAGAAAATGGTTTTCCATATTTTTCCTCTATTCCTGATCGGCGTCAAAAACCACGCCGGCTTGTTTTCTTAATTCATATATTACATTATTTACATTACGCGCTAATTCAACCCATTCTTCATATTTTTCACCATAGGCTTCATCATTAGGATGTTGGATGATTTTAGCAAAATCGCTTGCTTCTTCTATCATTGGATTTTCTTTAGCGGAAACTTCAATCTCAAGCGGTCCTTCATCATCGGTATGCTTATACAAGCGAGCTTGATTGATCGAATTGACCGCATCAAGCCAAAGCGTACCATCATCAAAATAAATTTCTGAGGGTAAGTGCGCTTCCCCAATTTTGCCATGCTGTAAAGTCACATCAAAATTATCATAGCGAAGAATAATAATGCCCATGCCGTCAACGCCCGTTTGAATCTTTTGCGCAAAATGATGCACTTCTTTAGGAGTACCAAACCAGCCTAGTGCAGCATAAACAAGATAAACACCTAAATCTGCTAGAGAACCAGCCGAAAAGTGCGGTGAAAAGATATTGGGAACTTCACCTTGTAACACTAAATCGTAACGAGAAGAATATTTCATATAACTGAAATTAGCGCCAATAATATGATTAGGTGTTGGTAAAAATTCCTTCATCTTTTTGAAGCTTTCTTCATGGATGTTACGTGCTGCTTCAAAAAAGAAAACTTGATTTTCATTGGCTTGTTTAATAATTGTTGCCATTTCTTTAGGCGTAGAAAATGCTGGTTTTTCAACAATCACATTTTTCCCGGCTGCAATCGCTTGTTGCGCTTGTTCAAAGTGCAAACTATTGGGAGAAGCAATATAAACGGTGTCCATTTCTTCTAAGGCAAAAAACTCCGCTAAATCATCTGAATCTTGACGGCTACCTGCATACTTTTCGCCAAATTCTTGGGCTTTTGCTATTTTTCTGGAATAAACGGCTGACAGTTCGTATTCCTCGGTTGCAAGAGCTGCCTGTACAAATTGATGGGTAATCCAGTTAGTCCCTATAATGCCTAAATGAATCATCGTCATTCCTTCTTTCTTCATTTTATTTAAGTGGATCGTTAAACGGAGCATCTAAATCAAATGGAACTTCTTTTACAATTTCAAGTTGCGTAGCACTTACCTGACAAGCATAACAAAGAAAACGAACGCCACTTTCTATAGCAGTACGAGCAGTATTTTTTAATTCGGGTTGCATCGCTTCGTGAATGGTTGCCACGTCGATATCAGAAAACTGGGCCACAAAAACCACATAGCAATTCGCGCCCTCTTTTTGAGCTTGGATTAATTCACGAACATGCTTTAAACCACGTGCAGTCGGCGCATCTGGAAACGCGCCAATTCGCTCATTTTCTAATGTCATCCCTTTTACTTCTACGTACCCTTTTTCTGCTTTATCTGTCTCAAAATAAAAATCAATCCGTGATTGCCCATAAACCACTTCTCTTTTAACGAAGGTAATTATTCCATTTAAGCCTGGCAAGTCGATCGTTTGCTCAAGTAGTGCTTTAAATACGACTTCATTGGGGGCACTGCTATCTATATTATACCAGTGATCTTGTTTTTTTACTGCAATTAAATCATAAGCTGTTTTTCGTTTTGCGCTTGGTAAGAAGTTTAAAGCAACTAAGGCTTCAGGCACCAGTACTTCTTTACCACGCCCAGTGTTTTTTACATGAACATCGACAATTTCGTTGGTTTCTTTTAAACGACAACTAGCCACAAAACGGTTTTTCCTTTGTAGAAAATAGGCCAGTTGAATATGGTTATATTCCATTTTATCACCTGCTAGTAAAATTTTACCATATCTTCACACTTTCTACGTAAAAAAACTCCAATTAAGTCACGTAAAAACAAGCTTAAATTTGTTATACTTTAATTAGAAACCAATAGAAAGAAGGAAAGCTATATGTTAGCAACTGTTCTATCTTTATTATCCGTTACCGGTCTTAGTGGAATGTTAGCGGCTTTCATCTTTTTTAGCTATCAATTATTGCAAACCGAAAGCCTAGAAGAAGTACCAGTAAAACATAATGAAGACGACCCAAGAGCTTAAAGTATTTACTTTGAGCTCTTTTTTTGATTGAATCTTTGTCTAACTTTTGGTAAAATTCACTTTGATTAACTCAAAGGAGATTCATTCATGAATAAAAAACGTTTTATTCCCTTTGTCATGGGAATTATTTTTTTACTTTTTTCACTATTTTCTACAACGACCGTTTCAGCAGAGGACTTAGATATTAGAGCTGAAGCTGCAATTTCAGTGGATTATGATACTGGTAAGGTTTTCTATGAACAAGATAGTGACCAACCCATGGGAATTGCTTCAGTAACCAAACTGATCAGTCTATATCTGATTGAAAAGGAAATTCAAGAGGGGAACCTTGCTTGGGAGGACGAAGTTCCTATTTCAGAAGATGTGGCAGAGTTGAGCGAAAATCTCGAACTTTCCAATGTTCCTCTTGATCAAAATGAAAGTTACACAGTACAAGATTTGTTTGAAGCAGCTGTCATTCAATCAGCCAATGCTGCAACTATTGCATTAGCAGAAGAAGTAGCAGGTTCAGAAGAAGCGTTTGTTAACCAAATGCGTGAACAAGTTGAAGATTGGGGAATTATTGACGCAAAAATTGTCAATAGTACTGGACTTTCCAATGAATATTTAGGCGATAATATTTATCCTGGGACAACAAAAGAAGACGAAAATGAACTATCGGCAAAAGACTTAGCCATCGTTGCACGCAATTTGTTGCAAGACTTCCCTGACATTTTGGAAGTAAGTCGTATGCCTGAAAAAGAATTTGGCGAAGGAACCTCCACTCCTTTTGAGATGGAAAACTTTAATAAAATGCTGCCAGGTTTACTTTCTGAAAAAGAAGATGTAGATGGCTTGAAAACGGGAACGACTGAATTAGCTGGCGCATGTTTTGTTGGTACAATCGAAAAAGATGGAAACCGGATCATCACTGTTGTCTTAAACGCCACTGATCATGATGATATTGAAAATGAAGGTGCACGTTTTGATGAAACCAGTAAATTAATGGATTATACATTTGATCATTGGAAGCAAGAAACTGTATTAGCAAAAAATGACTCAATTCCGGAAATGCCTTCGGTTGCCGTCCCACAAGGAAAGAAACAAACCTTACCGGTAGCTGCTCAAGATGAAATTAGCCTTTGGTTGCCAAGTGACAAAACCACAGATGATGTTTCTTACCAAACTTCATTAGATAATGACGAAATACAGGCACCTGTTGAATCTCAAACAAATATTGGTACCGTTCAAGCACAAGTCGAAGATGACGATTTAGGCTATTTAGATAATGAGGATGGTAAAAGCCGTTCAAGCAGCGCCATTATCACAACTCAAGGTACTGAAAAAGCGAATTTCTTTACCACAACTTGGCGTAACATTAAAGGTTTCTTCAGTAACTAAAGCCTGAATCCTGTCACAAAATTAATTTAGCCCAATAAAACTAGAACTGAACAATTTTACATTTATCGATGATAGATGAGAATTGTTCAGTTTTTTATTTGAAAATTGTAGTGCTTTATCCAAAGATTTGCTTCAGCCGTAAAAATAGGACCGAGCTCTTTTACAAAAGCCCTGCCCTATAATTTAAATATCATTTTAGTTCGCTAAACTTACCATTTTATAAAATATTTACCGGAAAATGCAACTCAACTTCACCTGTCGTAAAATCTGGTAAGTAATGTTCTTGAATGGCGCCAACAAGGTTATATCCTTCACGCGGTAAGATTTCTTCAAACATTTTTTGTGTCATGGAATCAAGATTTGGAGCATCTGTCTTAACAACTAAATACTCCATCGCTGGCATTTCCCAACGTTGCCAACCTTCAGGTGCTTGAATGTCTGCAGCTAGCTCGATTCCCGCCAGGTATTTTCCTTGTTCTTGCCACGGCTCAAGCCAATGCTTATCGTCAGACATTAAGCCCCACAAGTCAGCATCTTCCGTTTCTTGGTCGATAAATTCGTTTAATTCGTCTAAATCTTGATAAACTGCTTTCCACAGTTCAGGAACCCAAGTTGTGGCATCATCTACTGGTCCTTGACCTTCTTTACCGATAACTACAAATGCAGGTTTGGTTTTTTGGACAACTTCTCCAAGTTCCAAATAATCATCTCCTTTGATTTTCTCTTCTTCATTGTAACGAATTTTTTGTAATTGAGCGAATATAAACAAAGTATTGTATGTGTCAAATTTTTTGAGGTCGAATAAAAAATGACCTTTGGGACAGACACTTTTGTATTTTTTTACCTCACGTTCGTTCGGTTAGACCTCATGATATCTAACAAAAACAAGTTTTTATTAGATATAATTCGGTGTCGTTATTAATTGCTCCAACCCTTTGGCGAATTGGCCTAAGGGCGCACTTTTGGCTTTTCCTTCGCCGATTTGCCCCTTCAAGGCCCCTTCATGCGTTTGAAAGTTAGGCTTTTTCTGTACCCAACGTTTCATGGCTTTCCAACGCTTTTCCTGGGCGACTACGTCGTTAGGAAGAGCTTCATATTGGTTCAACCAACCATCAAATTCTTGGTTTCTTAAACTATCAATGACACGAATCATGGCCTGCGCGCCCGTTTTTGTCCATAACCGTCCTTGGCGCTTCATCCGGTAGGTCATCTTCCGATGGGTGCTTTCGATTGTACCAATACAAGCTTTGGGATCCACGATTCCTCGGGCTTTCCGAGGTTTTAAATACGGCCAATTCCTTTGAAGATAATGATGGAGTAAGCGTAATTGTTCTAAGGTTTCAGCTTCCTTTTCTTCGATCAAACTTTCCGAGGTGTCTAAGACAAGTTGGACCTCTGGCCAATTATAATGTTGAATCGCCTGGATCATCCGATTTTGAAGTTGTGGGACAAAAGACAGACGTTCTTTGATTTTCCGATGGACATGATACCGATCACGAAAGTGTTCATGACGTAAACAACCTAAGGAAAGTTCATCAAACACGGCTTTTTCATAGCCTGAACCACCGTCACTATTGGAAACGACAACGGTATTTGTTAGATCATAATGCGCTTGAATATAGTTCATTATTTCTTTTTGCGCTTGTTGTCGGTTAAGATGACTGACAAAGTGCGGGGCGATCATTTCCGTGCGATTCCCGACTTTCTGGCTCCCTTCACATACTTGAAAACGATGGATTTCTAGCGACTGCTTCTTCTGACCGCCAATCTTCACTCCGTCGCCTTCTAAATATAAATAGGGCACTTTTTTCTTAGAAATGATCCCGTCGTAGCGACTTTCATGAGTACTTCGCGTCTGAATCAGTCCCCCGGTTTTGACCACCAGTTGTTGCACATTTTGGTGGCTCATACGCCAAGAAGTCAAACAATCAATCGCTTGGGAAACGTGACGATAGACCATGATGGACCCCAATTGAGAAACGTTGCGTAGCACAAGAGAACTATAACGGAAGCTCTTTCGAATCCCTAGAAATTCATCCAAAGGATAACGAATTTCATTGGCTTGATTTTTCATTCGGCGGCGAACATAGGTCACGCTGCCAAATAAAAAAGTCACCGTTCGTTCACTTTTACGATCCACTTGAAAGCCTTCCTTCTTGCATTGGGTCGAAACCTCCGCATCGAGAATTTGAAAAGCAAGTTGTGTTATCGTCGCTAGGAGTTGGGCAAAAAAGACCATCATGGCTTTTTCCCTTGCTAAAAAATTCGTTTCCTTCTTCATTACTTCAACTAAATCTGTTACAATAGATTCCATAAGAAACCGCCTTTATTCATTAGTGCCTGTAAGCCCAATGAATAGAGTAACGGTTTCTTTTTTATTCGTCTAGGGATAACCTCAATAAATTTTACACTTAGCAAAGTATTTATTAAAAAGATTTGCTATACTGTGTCTACAAGGAGTGAAATTTATGAATTTTTGGCATGTTCCCTGGTTTATATTACCTTATTTATTACTCGTTTTTAGCCTCATAAAATGGCACAAAAAAAATAACAAACCTGACCTTTTTTTAAAGTTTATCAACGGTTCCTTTTTATATCTATCCATCTACTTAGGCATCATTGAAGCTCAAACTAAAAGCTATTTTTTTATTATTCCCATGTTCTTTTTTGCCCTTTTTTCTTGGATGTACCATCGCGAAAAAGCGCGTATCGTTAATGGTTTTCTTTTCAATCTATTTATAGGTACTTTTGGCATTTATTTACTTTATAATTTCTTTATCACTCATGACGCAATTGTTTTTGCTCTAATATTTTTAGTTGGGGTATTCGTTGTAATCGTTGGTTTATTCGGTTTTGTAGGTCTGATCATTTTATTTTACTGGAATGCACTCGTCGTTATTCGCAAAGAATCTCATTCGTTAGCAAACTTATTAACCTTAATTCTAGCGGTTTTAATGACAATCTGGTTGTTTTACGACTCATTTATCGCTAACCTGTTGCCAGATTGGGCGACAATATTGCTATCTATATTACCTGTGATGTTTGGTTATTTTGTCGTTGCTTTTTTAAATTTTCTCAGTGCTTCGATTTTATATCAATTTAACCGACCGTCTTACGACCAAGACTTTATTATTGTTTTAGGCGCAGGGTTGGTTCGTGGAAAAGAGGTCTCACCATTATTAGCTAGTCGTATTCATCGTGCAATTGACTTTTACTACCAACAGCGAAAATATACCCGACATTTAGTGAAATTGATTATGTCAGGTGGTCAAGGTTCGGACGAAAAAGTCGCTGAAGCCGTTGCTATGAAAGAATATGCATTAAACCAAGGAATCCAAGCAGAAGATATCTTGGTTGAAACCAATTCAACCACCACACTTGAGAATTTGAAATATTCCAAAGAAATTATCGACCGCTCAGGAATCGAAACACCTAATGTCATTTTTTCATCCAATAATTATCATATCTTTCGTGCAGGGATATTTGCGAGAATGGCGCATTTAAAAGCGGAAGGCATCGGCGCAAAAACGGCATTTTATTACATTCCTAATGCTTTTTTACGTGAGTTCATTGCCGTAATTGCAATGAAAAGAAAGTTTCATTTTACTATCGTAGGTATACTGGGGACGCTGCTATTGCTTTTATCCATTATTTCGCAAATTTTTTCCTCTTAATTAAATTACTTACAACTATGTATCGTATGGAGGCTACTTCAGTGAAGTTGCCTCCAATATATTTTATATTGGTGCTTACTTCGCTGACTTGCCACCAATATATTTTATATTGGTGGTTTCTTCGTTGACTTGCCTCCAATATGTTTTATATCGGTGGCTTCTTTGCCAACTTGCCTCCAATATGTTTTATATCGGTGCTTACTTCGTTGACTTGCCTCCAATATATTTTATATTGGTGCTTACTTCGTTGACTTGCCTCCAATATATTTTATATTGGTGCTTACTTCGCTAACTTGCCTCCAATATGTTTTATATCGGTGGTTTCTTCGCTGACTTGCCTCCAATATATTTCATATTGGTGCTTTCTTCGTTGACTTTTGCCTCCAATATATTTTATATTGGTGGTTTCTTCGTTGATTTGCCACTAAAAATGTCGCTTGCGGCCTCTTTTTTGATAAGTTAGATGGAAATAAAATCAAAACTCCCGTATTTATTCACACTATTCCCTTTAAAACGCAAAAACCTTGGACTATTTTGAGTCCAAGGTTTTTTTCTATGCAGATTGTTTTTTCTTAAATGTTGTGTTCCAACGGTGTTTAATTCGTTCACTCATTGGAAGACTTGCTTCTTTTACGGCACAATATTTGTCGACCATCGTCACGATATAACTTTCTTTATAACGTGGTGGTGCGATGGTTGCGCCAAACATATGTTTGATGATAATATCTTTTTCTAGATCTGATAATTCAGTTAATTTTTCAGCATTTTTACAAGCGATTCGTGGATGTACATAAGCATGCGTTCCTTCATCAAACTTTGTTGTATGCCAATCATAATAAAACAAGTCATGCAGCAATCCAGCACGTGCGCAAGCTCTGGCATCGCCGTTGAATCTTTTTGCTAATTTATAACTGTTATATGAAACACTAATCGAATGTTCTAAACGTGTAGAATGCATATGTTGAACAAATTCGCCTAACTTTTGAACTTCTTCTGTTTCAAGCAAATCTTCCACATACGACACGTATTCTGGGTCCTCTTGCCAAGTTATTTTCATATAAATTGATTGCCACCTTTTTTGGACTTTTATATATTTACACTTACTAAGTATAACACGTTTTAATTCACAGACCAGTCAAGCAATAAAAAAACGCTTAATTTTAAAAGTTCCTTAACATCTCAAACCAAAGCATACATCAAAATTCCTGCTGCAACGCCGACATTAAGCGATTCAGCGGCGCCATATATAGGGATATATAAGTTCTGATCGGTCATTTGAAGAATTTCTTCTGCGACCCCTTGGCCTTCATTTCCTAAAATAAGTGCAAATGAAGGACTTGACTCAACTTGTGTGTAAGATAAAGCTGTTTCATCTACTTTTGTTCCATAAACTTTACTGTGAATTTTTTTGAATTCAGGAATCGTTTCGTTTAAATCCCCGTTGAAAATCGGTAGATGAAATTGGCTGCCTTGCATACTACGTAAAACTTTGCCACTATACCTATCAGCGGTCCCTATGCCTAGAAAAATGCCATCAAACCCCGCTGCATCTGCCGTACGTACAATGGTGCCCACATTGCCAGGGTCTTGTATATTATCTAGTAATAACCATTTCCCCGAAAAATCAACTGGCTGTGCGTCTACTTTTTTAATCAACGCAACGATTCCTTGAGGCGTAGGCAATTCAGATATAGCTTTCATTGCCTCATCAGAAAGTAAATAATAATCAAGCTGACAACGCTCAACCCATTCTTGCCATAATTGTAAGCCACGTTCGTCAAGATAGACTTCTTTAATCTCTGCGTTAGCTTTTGCCGCTTCCTCCACCAAATGAAAACCTTCTAACAAATAAACCTCTGATTGGCTACGATATTTTCTTTGCTGAAGTTTTTTTAATTCTTTAATTTTGTTATTTTTTGCTGCCCGGATCTCTTTCACAATTTCACCTCAAGCGTATTATAACACAAAAAATTGCTTTACTTGTTCATTATTCTAAAAAACGCTATTATAGACTTAACAGAGGAGGAATGCATCATGAGAAAAGTTCGAATTACAGTCGAAGGCCGTGTGCAAGGCGTAGGTTTTCGTTATTCTACTAAAATGGTTGCTGATGAGTTAGGCATTACCGGTGTAGTAAGAAACGAAATGGATGGTTCGGTATCAATGGAAGCTTGTGGTGAAGATAATGCGATGGAACGCTTTATCCAAAGAGTCAAAGAATCGCCTTCTCCAGCAGGTAAGGTTTCTAATGTCAAAGTTGAAGATGATCCATCCATTAAAGAACGTAAAAAGTTTATCGCAAATTAAAATTTTCTTTTCTTTCGTCCTTATTTTGTTATTGTACATTGAAAAAGCGCTCATTTTTTAGTATAGTTAAGTTTGTGCAAAATTAAGGAAAGAAAAGGAAAAATCACATGAATAAAATTAAAAAATGGCTAGTTACTTCTGGTCTTTTAGGGATGATGATCACACTTAGCGGTTGTGTTAAACGACTGGATGATGGTTCTCCTGATCCTAGCGGTCTCATTTATCGTTTTTTAGTTAACCCATTAGGTAGTTTTTTAACGTATATGGCAGATAACTGGGGCTTAGGCTTTGGCTGGGCAATCATAGTTTTGACGATTATTATTCGCTGTATTTTAATGCCGTTAATGATCAATCAGTCACGTAAATCAATGTTTCAGTCAGAAAAAATGCAATATCTGAAACCACAAATTGATATTGCTCAAAAAAATATGAAACAAGCAAATACGCAAGAAGAACAAATGCAAGCGCAAAAAGAAATGCAAGAGGTATACAAAGAAAACAATGTTAGCATGTTAGGTGGCATTGGTTGCTTACCGTTGTTGATTCAAATGCCGATCTTTTCTGCTTTGTTTTTTACAACTCGTTATACACCTGGAATTGAGTCATCTACCTTTCTTGGTATGAGTTTAGGAGAACGTAGTTTAACGCTAGTTGTGATTGCCGGGTTGGCCTATGTCGCTCAATCATTTATTTCAATGATTGGTATGCCCCCTGAGCAAAAGAAACAAATGCGTAGCATGATGATTGTTTCGCCGATGATGATCGTATTTGTGTCTCTTTCTTCACCTGCAGGAGTTACGTTGTACTGGGTTGTTGGTGGTTTTATCGGTTGTGTTCAAACATTTATTACCAATGTTTTAATGAAACCGCGAATCAAGAAGCAAATTGCAAAAGAAATGGAAGAAAATCCACCAAAAACAGTCGTTACTCAGCGAACGGATGTTACACCTTCAACTGAAAGTGATCAAAAACCGGCTGCAAAACCGAAGTCAGCTAATACAAATAAAAATAGAAACAGAAATGCTGGTAAACAGCAGTATCATAAAAATTAAACGGCGATAAAGCGAATTAGGAAGTAATTATTCCTTCTTCGCTTTTTTTTGAGAGGAGGTCGCCCGTTGCTAACAGCCTATTTAAATATTTTAGTCATTTTTTTACTGATGTTTGTTGGCTACTTTTTATCTTACAAACAATGGTTTTCTAATCGTACGGCAGATGTTTTTTCAAAGCTCGTATTAAACTTAGCTTTGCCTTTTAATATGTTTTTGACCATTACAGATAATTTTTCAAAAGATGAATTTTTATCGCTTTTTCGAGGAATGATTATCCCCATCTTTTCAATGCTTTTAACTCTGCTTTTAAGTTTGGGTTATCGTCGTCTATTTCATGTCAAAAAATCACGCAAAGGCACTTTTAACACAATCTTTACTTGTTCAAATACCATTTTTATTGGTTTACCAATCAATTTAGCTATTTTTGGTGAAAAAGCTGTTCCTTATGTATTATTGTATTATATTGTTAATACATCAATTTTTTGGACGTTAGGGATTTATTTTATTGCGCTTGATGATCCAAATATTAAAGAGGCAACTGTCGCATTTCACCCTTTAGTTGCGCTCAAAAAAGTGTTTTCTCCCGCGTTATTAGGATTTTTAATTGGTTTGGGTTGGATGTTATTAAACATTAAAGTGCCTGGATTCATTGCTGATTTTGGTCATTATCTAGCGGATTTGACCACTCCTTTATCAATGTTTGTCATAGGTATTATCGTCTATTTTCATGGCATTAAAAACCTTAAACTAAATAAAGATATTATCGGAGTATTGCTGGGTCGTTATCTATTTTCACCTTTGATTGTCTGGTTGTTAGGACAGTGGATTGCCGTTCCTACCTTAATGTTACAAGTATTTATGATTCAAGCTGCAATGCCAGTACAAAATTCCATCCCCATATTAGCGCGTAACTATCATGCAGATGAAGAATTTGCGGCTTCCAGTTTAGGATATTCAGTTTTACTTTATTTACTCTATATTCCATTTTTACTACAAGTTATTTATATGGTCTAAACAAAAAACCAAGTAAAATCAGTTAAGATACCGATTTTACTTGGTTTTTATTAACGCTTTATTTTGTTACTAAATCCTTCAAACTGGCTACAGCAAGTGCCATTTTTGAAATCTTTCTTAATTGCGCTAAACGGTTATTGCGAACTGCTTCATCATCAACCATTACCATCGTTTGATCAAAATAATCTTCAATCAATGGACGCAGACTCGTCAAAGCTTGGTAGCTTTCTTCAACCGTCTGTGTTGGGAATTTTTCTTCAACTTCTTTGACCGCTTGATATAAGCTTTGTTCTACCTCATTTTCAAATAAAGCAGGATTGATTTCAGTTTCGCTGGAGTCTTTTTGACCTAAATTCATTACCCGAGTCAATGCTTCAATCGAAGGTTTGAAATCTTCATCATATAAGTGTTTTCCTAATGTATGAGCTGCTTCAAATAACTGATGGATATCTTCTTGTTCTGCATCAATGACTGCATCAATTACATCATGACGATATTCTTTAGCCAATAAAAACTGACGTAAACGTCCCTTTAAGAAGTTGCGAACTTCAGCAGCTTGATCTTCCAGATGAATACCATAGCGTCTTTCATTTTGATTAATCGTTTCTTCGATTTTTTGTTGCAATGCAGCAAAAGGAAATGACCAATTTTTATCAGCCAAAATTCGTACGATCCCATATGTTTGCCGTCTTAACGCATAAGGGTCGCTAGAACTTTTTGGTTTCAATCCAGCAGCAAAAAAGGAAAGTACGCTATCCAACTTATCAGCAATTGCTAAGACCGCTCCGATGTTAGAAGCTGGCAGTTCTCCTTCACTAGAAATGGGCATGTAATGTTCACGAATCGCTTGAGCTACCTCTGGCCTTTCCCCTTTTAATAGAGCATATTTTTCGCCCATAATTCCTTGGAGTTCAGGAAATTCATCCACCATATTAGTCACTAGATCGAATTTATAAATTTGAGCTGCACGTTGCAAATCAGACAACTCTTCAGCACTTAATCCTACATGCTCACCGATGATTTGAGCATCGGCTTGTACCCGCTGCATTTTTTCATACATCGAACCAATTTTTTCATGGAAAGTAACATTTTTTAATTTTTCTACACATTCGTCAATCGTCAGATTTTGGTCTTCCTGATAAAAGAATTCCGCATCCTCTAAACGAGCCACTAAGACTTTTTCATTTCCTTGAGCGACATTTTCGATTTTCGTTTGATTGCCGTTTCTAACCGAGATGAAATGTGGTAAAAGTTTACCTTCTGACGTTTTCACATCAAAATAACGTTGATGTTCTTTCATGGAAGTAATCAATACTTCGTCTGGAAGACTTAAATATTTATCCGCAAAATCCCCAACAAATGCAGTCGGATATTCAACCAAGTTGTTCACTTCAGCTAACAAATCTTCGTCAATATCAATTTGCCAATGATACTCATCTGCAATTTTTTGAATTTGGTCGGTGATTAACGCTTGGCGTTTAAAACGATTGGCAATGACAAATTGTTCTTGCAGTTGTTCTTCGTATGCATCTGCATTTGCTAGTTCAACTTGTTTCCCTAAAAAGCGATGGCCATAAGTCATTCGATCTGTTGTAACATCTAAAATTTTAAATGGCACTACTTGATCACCCAACAATGCAACTAGCCAACGAATAGGACGGACATATTCGAAATCGAATTTATTCCAATGCATAGTCACGGGGAATGACAAACTGGTAATCACATCTTTTAAACCCGCGAGTACATCCAGTGCTTTCTTCCCTGTGGTGTGTTTCGTTACATGGACATATTCTGTGCCTTTTATTTCTTTAAAGTAAATGTCTTCGGTTGTCAATCCTTGTCCACGTACAAAACCTTGTGCAGCTTTACTCCAATCGCCGTTTTCATCCAGTGCGATTTTTTTAGCAGGACCTTTTACTTCTTCTTGAGTATCTGCTTGCTTTTCTGCTAAATCAACCACCTGAATGGCTAAGCGTCTAGGGGTTGAAAAAGTGTTTATTTCAGTAAAAGACAAGTGATTTTCTTGTAAAAATTGTTTTGTTTTCTCTTCAAATTGTAAAATACTTGAATCAACCACATAAGCTGGCATTTCTTCTAATCCAATTTCAACTATTAAATTTTCCGACATTTAGTCTTCCTCCTTCAGCAATTTATCTGCTTGCGCACGATCTAATAAAGGGTAACCTAACTTTTTACGTTCTTCGACAAATAATTTGGCCACTTCTTTTGCCATATTACGAATACGAGCTAAATAGCCGGCTCGTTCAGTCACAGAGACCGCGCCTCTTGCATCGAGCAAGTTAAAGGTGTGACTACATTTTAAAATATAATCATAAGCTGGATGGACTAAATCTTCAGCGATACAACGCTTGGCTTCTTGTTCAAATTTATCGAAATTATCTAACAGCATTTCTTGGTTACTTAAATCAAAAGAATAGCGAGAATGCTCATATTCAGGTTGTTTGAAGATCTCACCGTACTTAATACCATTCGTCCATTCTAAATCATAGACACTGTCAACTTCTTGAATGTAAGAAGCCAATCGTTCTAAACCATAAGTAATTTCTGAAGTAACAGGATGACAAGCTAAGCCACCTACTTGTTGGAAATAGGTAAATTGTGTGATTTCCATACCGTCTAACCACACTTCCCAACCAACACCAGCACAGCCCATCGAAGGGTTTTCCCAATTATCTTCCACAAAGCGAATATCATGTTCTAAAGGATCAATCCCTAATAAAGTCAAACTTTTTAGGTAAAGTTCTTGAATATTTTCAGGAGAAGGCTTCATTACTACTTGTAATTGATGGTGTTGGTACAGACGATTTGGATTTTGCCCGTAACGACCATCAGCAGGTCGTCTAGAAGGCTCAACATAGCAAGCATTCCACGGCTCCGGTCCAATCGCACGCAAAATAGTGTATGGACTCATGGTTCCTGCCCCTTTTTCTGTATCATAAGCTTGCATGATCATACAACCGTTGTCAGACCAATATTTCTGCAAGCGTAAAATCATTTCTTGTAAAGTAATTTTTTTTGCCATTTTTTTGCTCCTCTCAAATTTGCGATAAAAAAGTCCCTATATCTATACATCCTTTGCATAGATATAGGGACGAATAATTTCGCGGTTCCACCCTACTTCCGATCCAATTATCGGCAGCTTTTTAATTGTGCTCACAATTGCCTGTGGTCAAAGTTCTTCTGTCTGGCTCACACTTTCCCAAACTCGCTAAGAGAAGTTGTTCTTTTCCTTTAAATGATCATCGCACGATTTAATTACTACTATCATAGTAGTAAAAGTAGTCATTTGTCAAATAAAAAGTGAAATTTTCTGAAATACTTCAATCTACCTGGGTTTTAAAACGTCTCCCCATTCTTGCATCTGATCAATAAACTTTTTACTTTTTAAATTCAAACCTACATGTTCTTCATATAATTGGTCAATTGTTTGCCGGATCGCCTTTTTGGTTTCTTTTTTTACTTTGATGGAATGAATTTTATCATAAGAAATTTGAGAAAAAAGGCGAATAAAATGAATCGCCCGTGGATCAGCATGATAACGACGTAAATCGTGATCCCAATGTTTTTCACATAAAATCCCATTGTATTTTGAAGAATAATCAAACTTTCCTTGAGTTCTTCCACAAATTGCACATTCCTGCCAATTAATAGTAATACCAAAACGTTGTAAAATCTGGATTTCAAAAATATTGGTTAAAATTTCGCCATCAATTTCTTGGTCTAACATCTCCAGTGCTTGGTATAAAAAAGTGTATAGATGGGGATCGTAGACCTTATCTTCAATCGCAGCGTCTGCTAGGTTCATCATGTAAGTGGCAAAACCCGCAGCGAAAATATCTTCTTGAATATGCGTAAAGGGATGAATAAACTTTGCACTATTTAAAAAAGAAAGTCCTTCACTGTTGAATTTTCCAATGTAAGTCGCTTGCGTATAAGGTAAGATAGCCGGGGTCAACGGATTATTTTTGCGGTGAGCCCCTTTGACATAAAACATCAATTTTCCGCTTGATTCAGTGAAAATTTTGACCAACATATCTTTTTCTTTATGGTCTTTACGGAATAAAATAATTCCTTTTGATTCTGCTTGATTCATGCGATATCTCCTTTGAAAAAAAGGTTAAAAGGTTTCTTTTTTATAACCGAAATCATTTAAGGATCTTTGTTTATCGCGCCAATCTTTTTGGACTTTTACCCAGAGTTCTAGGTAAACTTTGTCACCCAGCATTTTTTCCATATCTTGGCGAGCTTTAATGCCAATTTCTTTGAGCATCTTGCCGCTCTTACCAATAATAATCCCCTTTTGACTATCGCGCTCAACAATAATTGTCGCTTGAATACGGATTTTATCATTCTCATCTCGCTTCATTGAATCGATCGTTACAGCGACTGAGTGCGGAATTTCATCGTGTGTTAAAAGCAGAACTTTTTCGCGGATTAATTCAGAAACAATAAAGTATTCAGGATGATCGGTAATTTGATCTTCAGGGAAATATTGTGGACCTGTTGGCATTTGATCTTCTAATAGTTGCATCAGTGTCTCAAAGTTATTCCCTTGAGTTGCTGAAACAGGAACAACTTCAGCAAAAGTCATTTGTTTCGAATAATCTTCGATAACTGCTAATAAATTATCCGGATGAATTTTATCGATTTTGTTAATGACTAAGAAGACCGGAACTGAGAGTTTCTGCAGCCGTTCAATGATCAGATTATCACCTTTCCCTCGTTTTTCATCGGCACTGATCATAAATAATACAGCTTCAACTTCTTGTAATGCACCATAAGCTTCATTCACCATGTAATCGCCTAGACGATGCTTGGGTTTATGAATCCCTGGGGTATCGATAAAAATCATTTGCATGTCTTTGGTAGTATAAACACCTTGGATTTTGTTACGTGTGGTTTGCGCTTTGTCACTCATGATCGCAATTTTTTGACCCACAATTCGATTTAATAAAGTAGATTTTCCCACATTGGGACGGCCAACAATGGCCACAAAGCCAGACTTATGCTCTGTCATTTACTGATTTCCTCTTTTCTAATAGATAAGTAATTGATAAATTTTCGGTAAAAAAATGAGTGCGCCGACAACCACAGTGAAAATAGCGGTAATTAAAACAGCTCCCGCTGCAGTATCTTTGATTTTCTTACCCAGAGGATGAAAGTGCTTATTAGTCACCATATCCACGACATTTTCAAAAATCGTATTCAATATCTCCATGACTAGCATTAAAAAAATGCATAAACCGATCCAAAGCCATTCAAAGCGTTCAAGTTGCAGTATTAGCCCTAAAATAGTAATTAATACTGCACAAACGCTATGAATACGCATATTACGTTCATCTTTATAAACAGTTTTTATGCCAGTAATTGCAAATTCAATTGAGTTAATCAGATTTTTGTTTTTTCCAACGCTACGCTTTTTATCGTTTGAGTCCATAGGCATTCAAGATTTCCTTTTGTAATCCAAACATCACTTTTTCGTCTTCGGGTGTCATATGATCATACCGGTTGATATGCAAAAAGCCATGAAGTGCTAAGAAACCTACTTCGCGTTCGTAACTGTGGCCATACTCAGCTGCTTGTTCTTGAGCGCGCTCAGTTGAAATCATAATATCACCTAATTCATTAGGTAAATCAACTAGCTCCTCGTCAGCAAAAAAGATCGGCGTCTCCTCTTCTCCTTCATCTTCAATCGCAAAACTAATTACATCGGTGGGTGCATCTTTTCCACGATAATCACGATTGATCACTTGAATACCCTCATTATCCATAAAGGTAATCGACATTTCAGTATTTTCCGGAAGTTCCAGATAGTCTGCAGCAAACTGTAGTAAGCTTTCAATGTCTGCCATTTCTTTTTTCGTTACTTGTTTTGTATCATCAATAAAAGTGATTTCCATCATTGACCACTTCTTTCTTGTTCTTCTTTCATTTTTTCGGCTTCAGATTCCATTTTAGGATATTTAATCCGCGAATGGAAGGTACTGCATAACCCATCAATGAGTGATTTTTTAATTATTTTAAGCTCTTTTAAGGTTAGTTGAGCATCATCTAATTGTCCATCAAGCATCCGGTCGGTCATTAGATTAGAAACAAATTCTTTAATTTTTTCATTGGTTGGCTCATCCATCGCTCGAACAGCTGCTTCACAACTATCTGCAATGCTGACTACACCAGCTTCTTTGGTCTGCGGAATCGGACCTGGGTAACGAAAGTCTTCTTCAGTAATCTTAGAATTACGTTCTTTTGCTTTGACATAAAAGAATTTCATCAGGGTAGTTCCATGATGTTGCTGACAAATATCAATCACCATTTGCGGCATCTTCTCTTTTTCCAAAACTGCGACACCATCAGTTACATGTCCAAAAATAATTTGCTTACTATCTTCTGGCAGTAAGAAATTATGGGGATTTTCCGCTCCTTGTGGCAAGTTTTCGACAAAGAAATTTGCGTGTTTTAATTTACCAATATCATGGTAATAACATGCTACTCGTGTCAATAAAGTTCTCCCGCCAATTTCAGCTACCGCATTCGCGCTTAAATTAGCTACCATCATACTATGGTGATAAGTACCAGGCGCTTCTTCTAATAGTTTTTTCAGCATTGGATGATTTGGATTGCTTAATTCATTTAAAACAATATCACTATCATCCGTTACCATTAGTTCAATAAATTGATATAAACCAACGCCCATTAACAACGACAAAATACTACCTGCCAAACTACAAGCTAGCGCAATCCAAGTTTGACTGTCAGCAAAATTGACGCCTTGTAAAACTAATAAAACAATACTTACCAAGAAAGGAAATACAACTATCCACAGCAATGACTGTTGTCCTTGGTGAGAAATACGTTTTCTTGGCAATAAAGTTCCCAAAAGGCCAGAAAACATATAAGAAATTAGAATAATAGGCAAAACATTAGTGCCTACGGATTCATAAAAAATAAAGCTTGCTAGCACTACCTGAAAAGCAGCTGCTAAAATTCCGGAACGACGATTAATAAACAAGTTCAAAATTAAAGGTATAAACGCCGCAGGGAAGAATAACGGTATGTAGGCAATTGCTTCTGTTTGGAAAAGTTGGAAAAACTTCATAAATACAATACTTAAAGTCATCGCTACTACATAAAAAACCAACTGATTTTCTCGCTCATCTTTACTTTTTAACGGATGAGTGAAATAAAGTAGAACAATAATTTGTAGTAATGAAACTAAAATAATTGCAACAAATGGGAAAAAGGATTGGTTTTTCTCAGTCATACCTAATACATTAAGCTTTTGAATCGCTGATGAATCAATTTGCGAGCCTTCCCGAACAATGATTTCTCCTTGATAAATCATCACCGGTTGTACCGAATCTTCGGCTTCTTGTTTCAATTCATCAGTTTTTTGCTCATTTAAAAACGTATTGACAATGATTCCTTCATCTACTAGATAAGATACAGCTTCGCTTTGTTCGCTGGATAAATCAAGTCCTTCAACTTGTTGCTCGGCATCTTGCCGTGCTTCACTTAAATCCTCTTGCTGGATTTGTTCGGTCATTTGCTGATCGATAATTGACAAACTTTCTTCTTTAACTTGAGCCAAATCATCCTGGCTTAAATCAAAAGCAATCCGGTAAAAGTCATCAGGAATCTTTTGATAAAAATTTAAATCGTCGCCATCCACTTGCTCCAGTTCTTTTTTCATGGCAGCCATTTTTTCATCTTCGGTCACTTCATTGGCAGAATCACTATCTTCTGCGTCTTCTCTACGTTCTTCATTTTCTTCTGCGCTATCTTTTCGTACCCCATCAATCATATCAAATAATTGTTCAATCAAGTCATGCTGTTCACTAGAGATCTCTTCTTGATAAGTATACTCTGGGACGACAGCTTCAGCTGCTAATTCTTTCTTCTGGTTAGTTACTGGGGTATTTTCAGCTGTTTTATTGGCTCGGATACTTTCTTCTGCGACTTGACCTTCTTGATAATTCGTATCATTTTGATGGACACTAGAAAAAAGTATTCCACTAATAATTAAAAAAAAGAGTGTCAACAAAACAGGTACAAAATATTTCCCCATTTTATTTTTCAATCGTTTTAAAGGTGCAATGATCATACTTTTCCTCCCTCCTCTGTTGTTTATCGTATAAACAAACTGAGGCTTTAGGCTGTTTTTTTAATGAAGCCTGATTATTTTTTATCATAAGCTTCAATAATTTGGGCTACAACAGGATGTCTTACCACATCGCTTGCGTCAAAATTGACAAAAGCAATGTTTTTGATGTTGTTTAACGTTTTTTGCGCATCTACTAAGCCACTTGTTGCCCCTTTAGGTAAATCAATTTGACTGATATCACCATTAACAATCATTTTCGAATGAAAGCCAAGACGCGTCAAAAACATTTTCATTTGCGCAACCGTCGTATTCTGCGCTTCGTCTAAAATAACAAAGGCATCATCTAACGTACGTCCTCGCATGTAAGCTAAAGGCGCAATCTCAATCACACCACGCTCCATTAAACGGTTCGTATGTTCCACACCAAAAATTTGATAAAGAGCATCATATACCGGACGCAAATAGGGGTCTACTTTTTCTTTTAAATCCCCTGGCAAAAAGCCTAAACTTTCTCCTGCTTCAATCGCCGGTCTAGTCAAGATAATACGTTTAACCGTACCTTTTTTTAATGCAGCAATTGCTAAAACAACAGCTAAAAACGTTTTACCCGTTCCAGCTGGACCAATACCAAATGTAACATCGTGTTTATTTATGGCGTCGATGTATCGTTTTTGCCCTAAATTTTTAGGACGAATGGGTTTTCCATTGTGGTCTTTAATAATTTCTTTTTCGTACATTTCAATAAAGGAGGACAGCTCCCCTTGATTGGCTAAATTCAAGGCAGAAACCACGTCAGGTGTAGCGAATTGGATTCCTCGATGGATTAATTCTTGTAAAGATTGAAATACAGAAATAGCCACTTCAACCTGGGCTTGGCTTCCTTGGATTTGAATGATTTCTCCGCGGGCACGAATTGTCGTTTTTGTTGCATCTTCGATTAGTTTGACATGTTTATCGTGTGTCCCTAAAAGTAGATCCATATCCTGCGGTTGTGTTACTTTTAATTCAAAAGACGTAAAATCTTCCGTCAAAAAACTCGCTCCTTTTACTACAGCTATCTACAAAAAATTAGATTTTTCTTTGTGATTTTCTCGCTGCTTTCATCCTTTTAATTTTTTATTTTCATAAACGGCACGTGATTAACCGCAACGATTCTACCATATCATACCATAGAAAAGCCAAAAGAAAAATTGCTTTGGTCTATATAATAGAGTAAACAAATAAAGCTGTTGCGAGCATTTTTAAAAGACTCGCAACAGCTTCTATCATTATTTTTGATTTAATAACTCTTTGACGACTGCATTGACTTGATTGCCATCTGCTTTACCTTTTACTTGAGGCATTACCACGCCCATCACTTTCCCAAATTCTTTGGGCGAGCTAGCGCCTGTTTGTTCAATTGCCTCACTGACAATTTGCCGAATTTCTTCTTCTGTCAATTGAGCAGGCAAATAGTTTTCAACGATTGCAATTTCACTTTTCGTTTTTTCAGCTAAATCGTCACGACCAACTTTCTCAAATTCGGCTAAAGAATCACGACGTTGTTTCATCTCACGCGAAATAATCGTTAATTCTTCCTCCTCGGTCAAGTCACGTCCTAAGTTAATCTTTTCATTTTGCAACGATGCTTTGAGCATGCGAATGACTTGCAAAGACTCTTTATCCTTGTTCTTCATAGCAGCTTTCATATCGTCGTTTAACTTCGTAAGCAGTGTCACACTACCAGCTCCACTTCTTTACAGTTGAAATTAATATTTTTTACGTTTTCTAGCTGCTTCAGATTTTTTCTTACGTTTCACGCTTGGTTTTTCGTAGAATTCACGTTTCCGAGATTCTTGCAATGTACCTGCTTTTGAAACGGAACGTTTGAAGCGACGAAGAGCATCATCAAGAGATTCATTTTTATGAACGACTGTTTTTGACATATAATTCCCTCCCTCCGAGCTCAAATAGTAACCGTTCTTGTTATTAGAATAATAATTACTCCAACAACAATACTGTCCACTAAAAATTATAGCTAAGTCCAGAAAATGTGTCAAGTTATTTTGTTAAAAGGGTTATCTATTTTTAAATACAGGCACAGGCAGAATTATTGTTTTAATTCACTATAATAAGGGCGGTAAGTGACAAATTTATTGTGGTTTCCTAACGGATGAATAAAAGAAACTGTGCTTTTGTAACTAAACTGACAATCACTAATGATAGAGTTGGCTTCTTATGGATTCTATTATAAAAAATTTAGCAGCACTTTACATGTATCAGAACACGGCTAACTCGTATAATAATATTGTCAGTTTTTGCTGTTGGTATTATTATACGTGGGAATAAAACGCTGACTTTCTCTCTATGTTCGAAAGAATAAAAAGCGCAACTCAATTCCCCCCTTTCTGAGAAGCAAAAGATAGAAAAAATATTTATTGGTAAAAATTTATACCACTAGTTGAAGAAAATAGTGGGGTAAAAAGAAAATAAGCGCATAAGAATAGCAAACTAGTGGGATAGCTTACAAATAGTCCCACGAGTTTGGCGAAGTTATGTTCTTAGTTTAAGGAAAAGGGATGAAAAAAGAGCTTTTGGCTAAATTTAGCACATAAGAAAGCAAAAGTGATGGTCTAAAAAAACAGTTATCCCATAGAACTAGCAAACTAGTGAGGTAAAACATCATTTACCTCACTAGTTTATGAAAGTCATGGTATAACTTTAGTAAATCCGACCTTTGTCACAAATTTATTTTTTCATAACGTTAAAGGCAACTAGTGTCTTACCTATTTTTTTCTACAACGTAAGGGCCCTTTCTTTATGACCGATTCTGTAAAGAATTACCTCTGTTTTTAGTGTCTGCTACAGCCTAATGAAAAGAGTACTCTTTTTTTCCACTATAAAACCTCAATTGATTTTTACACTTATGACATAAAAGTATCAGTTGTATTTATTTCCTTTTTCCAGCATACTTTAATTTAAGTTATACCAAAATATTTTAATACAAGGAGGGCGCCTTATGAAAAAGGGGAAAAGTATCTTCTTATTGTTCTGTTGTTTTATGTTTTTGACTGGTTGCTCTTTACCGGGGCTACCTTCAAATAAAGATTCCGAGGTCATCTCTATTACGGGCGGCGTTACAACCGAATCGCAGATTTTAGCTAGTCTTGCTAGTGGTATGATTGAGCATTACACTGATTACCAGACTAGTATTATTAATAATTTGGGCACGGCACAAATTGACCAGCAAGCCTTACTCAATGGAGACGCCGATGTTTCTACAGCTAGATATACCGGTACTGACATCATCACCATTTTGCAAATGGATGCTATTAAAGATCCAGAAAAGGCTTTTGATGTATCCAAAAAAGAAGTCATGTCTCGCTATAATCAATATCGCTTTCCTTCCTATGGATTTGACAATACCTTTGTCTTTTTAGTACGGCAAGATACAGCTGAAGAATACAATTTAGAAAAAGTTAGCGATTTAGAGGAAATTTCTGATCAGGTGACTGTTGGAACAGATCGCCCTTGGATCACGCGAGCCGGAGATGGTTATCCAGGTTTTATTCAAGAATATGGCTTTGAATTTGATGAAATGCTGCCGATGCAAATTGGGCTTGTTTACGATGCAGTAGCCGCTCACCGCGTAGATGTTGTCTTGGGTTATTCGACAGATGGACGGATTGCTAGCAATAATTTGGTCATGTTGGAAGATGATCAGCAGTTTTTCCCACCATATGATGCGACAATGGTTGCAAATCAAAGCTTTTTAGAACAATATCCTGAAACCAAAGGTGTTTTAGATAAATTAGTAGGTACGATCGATACAGAAACCATGCAGGAATTAAATTATGAGTCCGATAATAATTTAGTTGAACCTTCTATCGTTGCTGAACAATTTTTAACAGAAAACAATTATTTAAAAGATCAATAAAAAGATCCTTTCAAGTAACAGTCATCACTACCGACTTAACTTGAAAGGATCTTTCATGCTTTTAAATTTTTTACAGTTCTTTCATTATCCGTTAGCTATTTTCAGCGGAATCAATTTTTTCGACTAAAACCTCATTTACACGTCGTTTCTGAGCATTAGTCACTGTGACATACAAGTTATCAAAAGTAAACGAATCGTTTGTTTCCGGAACTCTTTCTAACTGTTCAATAACAAAACCACTCACAGTATTAGAAAGCCATTCATAATCGTTATTGATATCAAATAGGTTAAAAAACTTATCCAATGAATAGGTTCCTTTGATTCTATAAGCTTTTCCTTCTTCAATCACTTCTACATCTTTTTGAACAACGTCGGTTTCATCCCAAATTTCTCCAACAAGTTCTTCTAAAGCATCTTCCATAGTAGCAATACCTAGCATTCCTCCGTATTCATCCACTACAATAGCCATATGGTTTTTATCACGCTGCATCATTTTCAATAAATCTGCTAACTTGATCGTTGGAGGAACAGACAACACTTCAGAAAGTAAACTTTCAATAGTAGAAACTTTCGAGCGATTCTCCTCTTTTGCTCGTAAATATCGATGGAAATTTTTTTCATGTAAAACTCCGACCACATTATCTACCGTTTCTTCGTAGACAATGAGACGAGAATAAGTATTTTGTCCAAAAACATGTTCAATTTTTTCATCAGAATCTTCAATATTGATACCCACAACATCTACTCGTGGTGTTAAGATAGAAGAAACGTCAACGTCATCAAATTCAATGGCTGCTTTAACTAATCGATGCTCCTCAGTTTCAATACTTCCTTCAACTCTCGCTTCATCTACTAAAGAAAGCAGTTCTTCTTCACTAATAGATTGAGTAGCCTCAACTGGGACCAGATTTTTAACAAAACGTTGCCACTGACTTAACAACCAAACAAGCGGTTTAAATAGAAACATCAGAAACCTTAGAGTAGGCGCTGAAAATTTAGCCACTCGTTCTGGCGCTAATTTTGCTAATAATTTAGGCGCAACTTCACTAAATAGTAATAAAAGTATAGTGGTAGCAATTGTAGAGATTGTTGCTCCATACCTAGGAAAAAGGTTGACAAAAAAGACCGTCGCAATAGCAGAACTAGCAATGTTTACTAAGTTGTTCCCAATTAAAACAGTTGATAATAATGGGCCAAACTTCTCCTGTAATTTCATTGCTTCTTCTGCTCTTTTATCACCATCTTTGGCTTCATTTTTTAAGCGAATAGTACTTAATGAAGTAAAAGCTGTTTCTGAAGATGAAAAATACGCAGAAAAAAGTAAACAAATCAAAAATAAAATGATGCTTGATATTTGACTAGAATCCATATAGTGGATTAATTCCCCCTTAAAGATCGCTTATTAGAAATAATTATAACAAAAATCCCCCCTAATAAGAAGCTTTCATTATAAAAGAAAATTAGAGATGTAACTTACCCGATATTTCAACGCTTTGGGGACTATTTTTTCACTGACAAACACCATCGTTTCGTTTGCCGGATGTATAAGTTGTAATTTTTTCCTTTTTCAAGCATACTTTATAAAAGATATCGCAAACTATTTTGATAAAGGAGCGCAACTTATGAAAAAAGGAAAAAGAGCCTTTTTATTGTTGTTTTGTTTCATATTTTTGTCGGGTTTTTCTTTACCAGGTTTGCCTTCGAATAAAGATTCTGATGTTATTTCAATCGCAGGCAGCATTACAACCGAATCACAAATTTTATCTAGCATTGTAAGCGGCATGATCGAACACTACACAGATCAACCAACCAGCGTTATTAACAATTTGGGCACCGCCCAGATTAGTCATCGAGCTTTAATAAATGGCGATGCTGATATTGCAGCAGCTAGATATACCGGAACTGATGTTACTACGATTTTGCAAATGGATGCCATTAAGGAGCCGGAAAAAACTTTTGACGTGACCAAAAAAGAATTTAAATCACGCTATGATCAAGTTCGTTTTCCTTCTTATGGTTTTGACAACACTTTTGCTTTTATGGTTCGACAAGATACAGCAGATAAGTATGATTTGGAAAAAGTCAGTGATCTAGAAGAAATTTCTGATCAATTAACCGTAGGTACGGACCGCCCCTGGTTAACACGAGAAGGCGATGGCTACCCAGGCTTTATTCAAGAGTACGGTTTTGAATTTAACCAAATGTTGCCGATGCAGATCGGTTTAGTTTATGACGCAGTAGCTGCAGGCAGTGTAGATGTGGTGTTAGGCTACTCTACTGACGGACGTGTTGCTAGTAACAATCTGGTCATGTTAGAAGATGATCGGCAGTTTTTCCCGCCTTATGATGCGACCATTATTGCCAATCAAGAATTTCTAGATCAATATCCCGAAGCCGAAGATATCTTGGACAAATTAGTCGGCGCGATCGATACAGAAACTATGCAAGAATTAAACTACCAAGCAGATAACAATTTGGTTGAGCCTTCTATTGTTGCTGAGCAATTTTTAGAAGACAATGACTATTTCGAAGATCAATAAAAAAATTCTTTCAAACAACGGCTCTCAATCTCCGTCTGTTTGAAAGATTTTTTATTTCATCTACATTTTTGGCACATGGCCTTTTCTTACCTCTATTTAAAAGAAAAAACCACCTCTTAAACAGATGGCTTTGGTTATTTTTAAGCAATTTTTTGACAGTTTTCACAGTGGCCAAAAATTTCAAAGCGATGGTCTTCAATCGTACATCCAGGTAATTGATCTTGGAAAAAGTCCATGGGACAAGTCGTTAATTCTTTTGTCTTACCACATACCGTACATATAAAATGGTGATGATGATGTTCGGCTCCTTGGAGTGAACAGTTAAAGCGAAACTTCATTTCACCATCTAGTTCAGTGTCTTCTAAAATGCCAATGGTCGAAAAATCACGTAGGTTACGGTAAATCGTATCATAACTAATACCAGAGTATTTCTGATTTAAAAAATCATGTAATTCTTTTGCCGCAACATAGCGATTGTTTTGTGCCAAATAGGAAATAATCGCTTCTCTTTTTTTTGTATACTTAAAACCGTAATCCTTCATTTGGTGCACGGCTTCTTTAACCATAGTTTGATTTTCCATCTCATTTTCCTCCAAACCAAAACCATTTCGATTCCATTTCTGAATCTATGTTATAATAATCATAATTAAATTGCAAGCGAGGGATAACAACATGACAGAAGAAAGCAATAAAACGAACGTAACTATATTTGTAATTTCTGATTCTGCCGGAGAAACTGCCTCAAAATTAGCCCAAGCTACTATGGCGCAATATCCTGCAGTCGAGTTCGTCTTAATCAGACGTACGTTCATTACCACAGATAAATCATTACTTAAAGCTTTAAATGATGCAAAAAACTATAATGCAATCATCTTGCATACACTAATTAATAAACATTTGGTAGAAATTACTCACCAGTTTTGCCAAGAACATCAGCTTTATCAGTTCGATATCTTGACGCCGCCGGTTGAAGAAGTTACTAACAGAACGGGAGTAGAACCTTCAAACGAACCAGGTGCGATGCATCACTTAGATGAGAATTACTTTAGACGCATTAAAGCGATGGAATTTACCGTTAAGTATGATGATGGAAAAGATCCACGAGGATTTTTAGAAGCCGATATTGTATTGTTGGGTGTATCACGTACTTCCAAAACACCCTTAAGTTTGTTTTTAGCTAATAAAAACTTAAAAGTTGCCAACTTACCGATTGTTCCGCAAGCTCATATTCCTAAACAACTTTGGGAAATTAATCCCAATAAAATCGTGGGTTTAACAAACGACCCAGAAGTGCTTAATACCATTCGTAAGGAACGGATGATTGCCTATGGACTGAGTCCAGATTCTGCCTATTCAGATATCGATAAGATCAAAGAAGAACTCGCATTTGCTAAAGATCTTTATGATCAGCTGGGTTGTATTATCATTAATGTCGCTTCATTATCCATTGAAGAAACGGCTTCAATGGTCATGAACGAATTAGGCTTGGAAGATCATGGGTATTACGGCTCAGAAGGCGAAATTAACGATATTTAAAAAGGCCGGGACAAAGTCTCCGACAATGATCGTTTTCTGAATAACTAGAAATTTGCTCCTGTAGTTCTGTAGGTCCTTGTTTCAAAGGACTGAAGACTGGAGTTCTAGTTATTCGTGAATCATTGTTGGAAATAAACGATGTCCCTGCCTTTTTTTTAAAATACCTGAACGCCCTCACGGTCCACCGATAGCTGTTCGATCTGAGCAGATCCTTCCATTTGCTCTAATTCAAATGTAATTAAGTCCGATTTTTCTTCACTAGTTAAAATCAAAACAGTCGGTCCTGCTCCACTGAGAAATGCAGCATAACCCTCATTTCGTTTGACAATTTCTCGGATCGTGGCTAAATGTGGTACAAATTCTTGACGATAAGCTTCATGCCAACGATCTTGCTCCATCATTTTTCCAGCAAGACGCAAATCACCATTTAAAACGGCTGCAATCATCACATTAGCAATCGAACTCGCTTTGACTGCTTCTTCAAAGGAAAGTGTCTCAGGCAATACGCTGCGGCTTTCTTTTGTTAATACTTGTGAATGAGGAATATAAGCAATAATCTGGCATTCAGGAAAATAGTGCTTTACATAATGAATGGTCGGTTTATTTTGATTAAAAAAGTAACTGGCAACCACAAAATCTCCACAAATAGCCGGGGCACAATTATCAGGATGCCCTTCAATCGAAGTAGCAATTTCAATTTTTTGTCTTTCAGTCAAGTTTAAGTTTTCCAACCGATTTGCTAGTTCAATCCCTGCAACAATTATCGAAGAACTGCTGCCTAATCCACGCGCAATTGGAATAGAAGACGTCATTTTTAAATGCTGAGGTTTTAGCCCAGGAGCAACTTGTTGAGCTGTTTGTATAAGCAGATTTTGTTCATCATGAGGGATTGCATCCCCTAACTCATGGTCCACTGTCCATTTGGTATCTTCTTCTATAATTTCTATTGTTAAATAACTTGATAAGGCAACACCGCAAGAATCAAAGCCTGGACCTAAGTTAGCGCTTGTAGCTGGCACACAGATTTTCATTTTCTATTTCCCCCAAACACTTAATATTTGTTTGATATGACTCACTTGTTGCAATTGTTCCAGCAACGAGTTCTTTTGCTCTACTGTTAACTGATTTGTAATGAAAGCGGCCCCTGTGTTTTTTGGTTGTTGTTTAAAAAACACCGGCGTGATTTGTTGTTTTTCTAAAAATGCCGGTAAATCAACCTTACAATCAGAAAGTAAGAGATAATAGCTAGACGTCATTTCTTCATGGATTTTACAGCTTGGTAAATCAGACGTACTCATTTGTAGTGCTTGCGAACTATCTATCATGTTTTGGGCAATTTTTAAAATATCGGTCACAACACTTGCAGCAGTCGGCGATGCTCCAGCGCCAGGCCCATAGAGCATTGAACTTCCGATGGCCTCACTTTCAATAAATACAGCATTCATTTCGTTTTTGACCAACGCTAGCGGATGAGTCTGGGAAATAAGAACTGGCGATACTGCAGCATAAATTTCTCCAGAGACTTTTTCTGCTTGGGCAAGTAGTTTGATCTGGTATCCAAATTTTTGGGCGTAAAAAATATCCGTTTGTGTGATTTCACGTATTCCTTTAATTTGAACATCATTTAATGACAGGTCTTTACTAAATGCTAATCGAACTAAAATCATTAATTTATAAGCAGCATCCCAACCATCGACGTCATTGGTAGGGTCTGATTCGGCAAAACCTGCAGATTGAGCAGTTTTTAAAACCTCATCATAAGAAATTTCTGCTTCTGTCATCTGAGTCAGCATGAAATTAGTTGTGCCATTTAAAATCCCTTGTATTTCGGTAATTTCATCTGCGATAAAACTGCTATTTAATGTTTGTAAAATCGGAATGCCACCGGCAACGCTTGCTTCATAAAACAACGAAACATTATTTTCTTCTGCAATAGCCGTTAGTTCATTGCCAAATTGTGCAATTAAATCTTTATTGGCTGTAACGACATGTTTTTTATGCTGTAGCGCTTGGGCAATCCATTCCTTAGCAGGATGAATACCGCCGATTAATTCCACCACAATAGCAATATCAGAATCCTCTAGAATTTCATCAAATTCAGTTGTTAATACAAGTTGGTGTTTTTCAGCTTGCTTTTTTTTATTTTCCTTGGAACGTACCAATACTTTTGCAATCGAAAAGGTTAAACCTGTCTGTTGCTTAATTTTTTCTTTGGCAGCTGTTAAGTTTTCAACAAGACCGTTGGCCACAACACCTAAACCTAAGACAGCGATCTTTACTTCTTTATCCATACTTACTCCTTTAAAGATGTTATTAAACCCGAAAATTTTATGCTCTTTTATTATTAAAGACATTTGTTTCCTATTCTTTTGTCCTATAGCTCAAAATAGGACATTCGTTTTGCAAAATCATGTCCTGAGAAAAAATTAAAGCATTGTGCTTTCACGTTAAAAACATTTTCACGAATTTCTAATTTTCTTGTCTAAGCATAACAAAATTTCATCAAGAAAAAAAGAACTTTCTGCTTGAAAGTCCTTTTTTAGCGGTGCTGAACGTGCCTAAAGGTTTGTTCTAAAATATCTAAAATATGGGCATCATCAACGCTATACAGTATTGCTTTTCCCTGTCTTTTAGTTTTTACTACACGATTATCACGCAATAATTTTAATTGATGAGAAACAGCAGATTGTTCCATATCCACTTCCTGAGCAATAGCTGTCACGTTTTTTTCTCCTTCTTTTATTGCCAGTACGATCTTTAAACGCGTCACGTCACTCAGTACTTTAAAAATTTGGCTGACATGTTCAATATCTTGAATTGGTGTTTTAGCCATGACGACCTCCTATTACAATTTTTCGAGTGAAAAAAGCTAGGACAAAAATCGTTATAATCCTTGTCCTAGATAATCTCCGCTTGCTAGTTTAGCAAGAAATGTCTCTATTATACAACTAATTTTCAGTGATTTCATTGATCGCAGCTTGTAGTAGCTCAATTTTTTGTTCGGCACGTTCATCAGAATCAGCTTTTACACCAATATAAAATTTGATTTTGGGTTCCGTACCGGAAGGACGAATCGCCAGCCAACTTTCGTCTTCTAATGTATATTTTAAAACATCGGACGGTGGTGACGCAATTTTTTCAGTGTCGCCTGCTGCATTTTTACGGATAAGTTGTTGAAAATCTTCCGTCTGAACTACTTTGATACCTGCAAACTCAGTTGGGGTTTGTTCTCTAAAAGATTTCATTAAAGCGGCAATTTGAGCAGAACCTTCTTGTCCAGCCTTAGTCAATGAAATTGTTTTTTCTGCATAATAACCATACTCAGCAAAAATTTCTTGTAATGCATCATACAGTGTCTTTCCTTGTTTCTTATAAGCAGCAGCAACTTCTGCTAGTAGAACAAGTGCTTGAATGGCATCTTTATCGCGTACAAAAGGTTGAACTAAGAAACCATAGCTTTCTTCAAAGCCAAAGATAAAAGTATGACTATTGTCAATTTCAAATTCTTTGATTTTTTCAGCAATAAATTTAAATCCCGTTAGTACATTAGTAACAGGAACACCATAACTTTGGGCAATTGCTGTAGCCAGTTCACTCGAAACAATTGATTTTAAGATCATTGCATTTTCTGGCAGAGCGTTGGTTTTTTTACGAGCTTCTAAGATATAGCGAATAAACAAAGCGCCGATTTGGTTACCGGTAAGTACTTTATATTCACCATTTGGCATCCGCACTGCAGCCCCTAAACGATCGGCATCAGGGTCGGTCGCAATTAACAGATCCGCATTTTCTTTTTTTCCTAAACGCATCGCATATTCAAATGCTGAAGTTTCCTCTGGGTTGGGCGATTTCACTGTTGAAAAATCAGGATCAGCTACCGCTTGTTCTGGTTCTAAAATAAATTCTTTAAAACCTGCTTGGCGTAAAGCTTTTTCGCCTAGCATTTTTCCAGTACCATGCAAAGGTGTGTAAACTAATTTTAATTGATCTCCCATTTGATCGATCACATCTTGATCAATGGTTACCGTACTTAATTCTGCTAAATAAGCCTGGTCGACTTCTTCACCAATCATTGTAACAAGGCCTTCATCTTTAGCCGCTGTTTCTGACATCACAGGAATGGTTAAAGGATTGTCCACTTCGCGGATTAAGGCTGTCACAAGATCAGCATCCGCTGGTGGCATTTGCCCGCCATCTTCACCGTATACTTTATAACCATTATATTCTGGCGGATTGTGAGAAGCTGTAATCATGATACCGGTAAATGTTCCTAAGTAACGAACAGCAAAAGATAACTCTGGTGTAGGTCGTAAACTTTCAAAAACATAAGCGGGAATATTATGATAAGCTAATGTTTTAGCTGCTTCTAGCGCAAACTCTTGAGAAAGATGGCGCGAATCATAAGCAATCGCTACACCTCTTCTTGCGGCATCAAACCCTTGTTTAACCATAAAGTTTGCTAAGCCTTCCGTTGCTTGGCGAACGGTATAAATATTCATTCGATTAATACCTGGCCCTAAAACGCCACGCATCCCTGCGGTACCAAATTCAAGCGGTGCATAAAAAGCATCTTCTAACTCTGTTTCTTTTCCCTTTAGCTCGGCTAGCTGTTCTTTTAAATGGTTATCCAGCGAATCATCATTTGCCCATTGTTCATAAATTTCCTTCCAGGACATAACAAACCACCTCTTTATTTATTTTGTCAATTTAATTATATCACAGTCTATTGATATTCAGACAATATGGCCTAAAAAAGTGTTTTTCTTTTTCACATACTAAAAACCCCCCGTTAGGACTTTTTGCTTTCAATGTCCTATCAGGGGTTTTTATGGTTTGCTATTCAGTATTTTTAGCTGAAAATTTTAATTATTAGATAAATCTTCACCGTTTGATGCGATAACTTTTTTATACCAATCAAATGATTTTTTCTTCGAACGATTCAATGTCCCATTGCCTTCATTATCTAAATCCACATAAATGAAACCGTAACGTTTTTTCATTTCGCCGCTACCCGCTGAAACCAGATCGATACATCCCCAGCTGGTGTAACCCATCAAATCAACACCATCGATTTCAACAGCGTCTTTCATCGCTTGGATATGTTTAGCCAAATAATCGATGCGATAGTCATCTTTAACATAACCATTTTCGTCAGGTTGGTCGATGGCACCTAAGCCATTTTCTACAATAAACAATGGTTTTTGATAACGGTCATAAATATCGTTCATTGTGATGCGTAAACCTAGTGGATCGATTTGCCAACCCCATTCGCTTGATTCTAAATAAGGATTTTCAACCGAAGCAAAGATATTTCCTTGTGTTTGTTTCAATAATTCAGGGTCGCTAGTAGCTACACGAGAAGAATAATAAGAAAATGAAATAAAGTCTACGGTATTTTCTTTTAATATTTCTTCATCGCCATCTTCCATTTTAATATCGATGCCTTGGCGTTTTAAATCTTTCAAGAAGTAAGCTGGGTATTCACCGCGTGATTGTACATCGATAAAGAAGTAACTTTCCCGATCTTTTTTACGAGATTCCCAAACATCTTCAGGTCGGCAATTGTATGGGTAATAGGACCCAGAAGCCAGCATACATCCTACTTGGTTATTCGGATCTACTTCGTGCGCAATTCTGGTGGCAATCGCGCTTGATACTAATTCATGGTGTGCAGATTGATATTTGACTTGTTCTTCGTTTTCGCCTTCTTCGAAATACAAACCAGCGCCCATAAATGGTGCATGTAAAATCATATTGATTTCATTAAAAGTCAACCAGTATTTTACTAGACCTTTATAACGATTGAAGAGTGTACGACAAAGACGTTCATAAAAAGCGACCATTTTCCGGTTACGCCAACCACCATATTCCTTAATTAAATGCATAGGGCAATCAAAGTGGGTAATCGTTACTAGCGGTTCAATACCATATTTATGACATTCATTAAACAAATCTTCATAAAATTGCAGGCCTTCTTCATTTGGCTCAGTTTCATCACCATTAGGAAAAATACGTGTCCAGGCAATGGATAGACGATAAGTTTTAAAGCCCATTTCACCAAATAAAGCAATATCTTCTTTGTACCGATGATACATATCAATCCCTAATTTTGCAGGGAAATGATGTTTGTCATCAAAATCAAACATTTTCTTTTGACCAGAAATAATTGCTGCACGATCTGGTCCATTTGGTACGACATCGACGTTGGCTAAACCACGTCCGCCTTCGTTATATCCACCTTCACATTGATTAGCAGCCGTTGCGCCGCCCCATAAAAAGTCTTTTCTAAATCCCATTTTACTTCCTACTTTCTTTTTCATTTAAATTAATTGAAAATGTTCAAATGCTTTATATAAACCGTCATCTTCTACAGATGCAGTGATATAGTCAGCAATTTTTTTAATCTCGTTGCCACCATTTCCCATCGCCACGCCAATTTGGCAATGATGCAACATAGGAATATCCACCTTTGCATCCCCAAAAGCGAGAGAGTTGCTTACATCTTTTGCCAAAAAATTTAACAATTCATCAATCGCTAC
Source organism: Tetragenococcus koreensis (assembly GCF_003795145.1). Classification (GTDB taxonomy): domain Bacteria; phylum Bacillota; class Bacilli; order Lactobacillales; family Enterococcaceae; genus Tetragenococcus; species Tetragenococcus koreensis. Next base: position 1,052,361 of record NZ_CP027786.1, read on the forward strand.
TGCTTTGTCAATATTTTTTAAAGCAATATCGCCAAACAAAGCTTTTTCGCCAACACCACCCCATGTTCCAACTTTCAAAGATGGAAACATCTTTTGGGCTGCTAAGAAATCCTCATAGCTGTCTAAAATAAAACTAATTTTGTTAACGTCCTCGCGATATAAAGTTCCACCATAAATCATATTTGGAAAGACAGTTGCAGGCGTTGCTTGCTGAGCATCTGGTTTTCCTTTATAAGCAACGTATTCCTGTATCGTTTTTTGGCCCCGTTGATTAAAGTTATCGCTGCCAAATAACCCATTATTACTTTCTAAATAAAATTCCAATCCACGGCCTTTTAACCAATCGACAATTTGCTTTGTATCCTCTCCTGTAAGCGTCTTTTCTTTTACCACTTGGCCTTGTGATTCGATATAACTACCGTTACCGCCTATGTAGCCATCAAAGCCAATCGCTAAAAGGGAGTCATACATCTCTGCTTTTGCGCGGCCAGTCACCGTATATACTTGGTGCCCATTTTCTTGTGCCTTATGGATAGCTTCTACAGCACTTTCTGGTAATTGGTTATGATAATCTACTAAGGTGCCATCCACATCTAAAAATACAATTTTTGCATTCATTTATCGCTTTCCCCTATTTCCCAGGATCAATACTCGTTTGTAAGTAAAATTCACCATTTTGGTATTCGTAAACCAAAATGCAGCAATTCGAAAAAGTGGGACGTTGGTCATTTTCTTGCCGCCATTTTAAATAAAATGAATAAAGGGCGCCTCCATGACTTACTGCCAGTGCATTTTCTCCAGTTAAATCGTCCATAACTTGTGTTAACGTTTGCGACATACGGCTTGCTACCTGATCAACTGATTCGCCATCATAATCTAAAAAGTAATCCCCGTAACTTTCTTCACCGGGTTTATGCGGCGGATTCAAATACTCTGGCGCACCTTCATAAAGGCCAAAGTTCCACTCTTTCAACCCCTTTTTACGAATATAGGAGTCACCTGCTTGCACAATTTCCATTGTGTCACAGGCTCTTTCTTGAGTTGAAGAATAAGCTGCATCAAATTGAATCTGTTCTTGTAAAAAATAGTCTCTTGCTTGTTTGGCCTGATCTTTACCTAGTGTCGTTAAAGGTGAATCACAGGCGCCCTGCACTCTTTTTAGCTGATTGAACAGAGTTTGTCCATGACGCATAAGATAAAGTTTCTTCCTCATTTTTCGCCTTCTTTCCAAATTCATTTACAGCTATATTATCTACAATATAAAACAAATTCGCAAGACGATCCCGAATTTTCAATTATTATTTACAGATAAATAAAAAGTCTCGACAATATTCGTAAACGTCATTTACAATATAAAGTAAAACTACGTAAATGAGGGGATTTCATGCTATTAACAGAAAAAATCGAAGAAATTACTTTTTCTCCTGCTGAAACAAACGTGATCAATTACATTCTTACCGATTATACAAAAATTGAAGACACTACAGTAAAAGCTATTGCCAAAGAAACTTTTGTACACCCTTCTACCTTGATTCGTGTAGCAAAAAAATTAGGTTTTCATGGTTGGAATGATTTCAAAGCAGCTTTTGTGAAAAAACAACAATATTTACATAATCATTTTGTCCAAACAGATGCCAATCTACCATTTGTTGAAAATGATAGTATTTTAACGATCGCACAAAAAATCGCTTCTTTAGAACAAGCGACTATTGCAGATACACTTTCCTTACTTGAACATAAAGAATTACAAAAAGCGACCGAACTATTATATCAATCAAAGCAAATCAAAATTTTTACTTCTAACGCTAATCTTTTGATTTCACAAGATTTTGCTTTAAAAATGCGCCGAATAAAAAAACAAACCAGTGCAGCAGAAATCATTGGCGAACAAGTTTATGATGCTCACAGCACGGACGAAAATACTTGTGTTCTGTTGATTTCTTACACTGGCGAAAATAGCATGCTCAAACGGCTTCTCCCCATTTTGAAGCAACAAGGTGCAACAATTATCGCGCTAACAGGAATTGGCGAGAACACTTTGACAAAATTTGCCGATTGCCATTTACACTTAGCAACGCGAGAAAAGCTCTATTCAAAAATTAGTAGTTATACAACAAGTACGTCAATTTCTTATTTATTAGATATCTTGTATAGCACAGTTTTTGCTAAAAATTATCAAAAAAATATGGCTCATTTAGTTGCTATCGGAAAAGAATATGATAATCGAACAAGTACCTCACCTGTCATGCATGAAGGCAGCTCAGCCAAACTACAAATAACCGATTCTTTTATTCCTAATTAAATGACCCTAAAAAATGACCACATTTCTATGATTTTAAAGAAATTTAGAGGAGGCAGAGTAAATTTGGTCTAGTTTTTGAAAAATAAAGAAAAATTTGTTACTCTTCTTTTCATAAAAAAAAGCGAATCTTTAAGATCCGCTTTTTTCTTATTTTTGATTTTTCATTTGTTGCATCATTTGACGTATTTTCTTTTCAGAAGGTTTTTGCCCCATTGACATCATCATTGTGCGTAACATATCTTCATTAATGGGTGGATTTTTTTTCATATAGTCTTCCATGTATTTACGTGCTAAAAAGAAACCGCCAATAGCTCCAATAACTAAAGCGATCACTGCAATCAAGATTACATAACCGATTGACATTTTGTATTCTCCTTTCCTCTAGACTGTCCATTAAGTATTTTACTAGAAAAATAACGAAAAGAAAAGGTAGAAATCACTCTTTTTAACAATTACCTTACAACTGATCTAATTCGTCCATATCCTCTTTTTGTAAAACAAAATCGACTTGAGCATTTTCTAAAATATAGGTTTCATGCACAGACTTAGGAAGTGGCAATACATCTTTTTGCAACAAGTAACGAATAGCGATTTGTGGAATGGATTTGTCATATTTTTTCGCTATTTTTTGAATCCGTTCATCATCTAGTATTCCACCAGTCGCTAGCGGTGAATAACCTTCGACTAAGATCGAATGCTTCTGACAAAAATCAATATTACCTGTACTCAAATTGCCAATATAACATTTGATTTGGTTAACCATGGGTTTTATTTTCCCATTTTCGATAATATTTTTTAGGTCATCAATATTGAAATTTGACACACCGATTGCTTTTGTTTTTCCTTCATGGTAAGCATCTTCTAAAGCTTGCCATACTTGATTATTCTTCCGATCATCATTTTCGCGTGGTTCGCCAATTCTACTCCAAGGTCTAGGCGCGTGGATCAATAACAAATCAACATGATCCAAGCCCAAACGTCGCAAGGACTCATCAATATTTTCCATCGCTTTTGCATAGGTATCTGTTTCTGCTGGGACTTTGGTTGTAACAAAAATTTCATCGCGAGCCACAGAGGCATCCTTTATCGCTTGACCCACTTCAGTTTCATTTCCATAAACATACGCAGTGTCTACATGTTTATAGCCATTATCCAAGGCGTATTTCGTAGCACGATAAGCATCATCTGGAGACATTTGCCAAGTACCAAAACCAATTTTAGGTATCTTTGTATCATTTGCTAATTGAAAAGTTTCCTCTAAAATCATCGTTCATCCCTGCCCTTCTAATTTTTATTATACAGAAAAATGACCAGGTACACAAAAAGCAGAAATGAGTATTCTGCTTTTGCTCACTTACTGTTGTTCAATTTTTTCTAACAAATCAGGATCAAATTTCCCATTACGAAGCATCGCAATTTCAAAGCCATAAGGTGATTTTTTATTTTTCTTATCTTCACCCACCCAAGGCGTTTCTAAAATTTTGGGTAATTTCGCTAATTTATCATGATGTGCCACTTGATTCAAAGCATCAAAACCAATAGTCCCAAAACCAATATTAGCATGGCGGTCTTTATGTGAGCCTTGGTCATTTTTAGAATCATTGATATGAACGACTTTCAAACGATCTAAACCGATCACTTTGTCAAATTCATCCAATACCCCATCAAAATCATCGCGAATGTTATATCCTGCATCACTAGCGTGGCAGGTATCAAATGTGACCGAAAGTTTATCATTTAAAGTAACTCCGTCGATAATGCGCGCAATTTCTTCAAAAGATCGGCCAATTTCAGTCCCCTTTCCAGCCATAGTCTCTAGCGCAATTTGTGCTACCTGATTTTTATCTAGTGCTTCATTTAAACCTTTGACAATTTGTGCGATACCAGCATCTGCTCCAGCGCCTACATGTGAGCCAGGATGCAACGTAATTTGTTTGGCACCTAGTGCTTCTGCCCGTTCAATTTCATCTTTTAAAAACTGAATAGCAAATTCAAAAGCTTGCTTTTTAGCTGGATTACCTAAATTAACGATATACGGCGCATGAACAACAATATTGGACAAGCCATGTTCATCCATATATTTTTTTCCTTCATCAATACGCATATCTTCAATCGCTTTTCTGCGAGTATTTTGTGGAGCTCCTGTATAGATCATGAAGGTAGACGCGTCATAGCTCGCAGCTTCTTGGGCAGAACCTAACAACATCTCTTTTCCTTTCATTGAAACATGAGAACCTATTAACATATCATTTCCTCCTATCTTTTTTCCTATGTATCTGAAATTTTTAAACAGATGAGCCTAGCAATAGTAATAGTAGGGTCATCAACGGCAAGCTCACTAAGAAACTAACGGAAGAAGCAAACCCGACACTTTCTTCTTTGATTCCTGCTATGACCGAGTTCACTACGCCAAATAATGGCACCGGCGTAACACAAAGCAGACACAGGATAATTTTAGTTAGTGAGGCGATGGGTAACAAATAAAAGAATAATACAAACAATAATCCCATTGCATAACGTAATGTTAATAACTGTAAAACGGTGTTACGATCGGGTTTAGGTAAACGTAATTCTAAATACAAACCGATCATGAACATCGACAAAAAGACATTGGCGTCCGCCACCGGTTCTAATACCGTTAGAAAAGACGCGGGTAAGTCAATGGAAATTAAGCGTAACCCTAACATAACCACATAGCAAGTGAAAGGAATTGAGGAAAACAATTGCCTCAATATACTTTTAAAATGAACCCCAGTGTTTTGTCCCGTTAAACGATCACTGACAACTTTGGTACCACCAGCAAGCATAATACTGTTCCCAATATCAAACATGGATAATAAAGGAACGCCTAATGGTAAGAAGCCTTGCACAAAAGGCAATGTGAAGTTTCCAATATTAAAACCAGAGGCACAATAGATAAAAAATTGCTGGTCAGTTGTTGTTTTCTTTTTAGCTGCAAAATAACTTAGAAAAATTTGTAAGAATGACCAAAGTAATCCAAGTAATACAAACAGTAGTAAATTGCCCTTGATATCTAGATTAGCTAAATTAATAATGACAACTGCCGGCAAAGTCACATTCATAATCACAATAGATAAGCTGGAACCGTCTGCTTTGTTCAAAAAGCCAATCTGCTTTAAAAAATAAGCCAGTAAGATAATTAAAAACAAACCGACAGCGCGCGTGATAATCGTTCCCAATCAAAAAACTTCCTTCTTAAAAAAATCGAATCACAAGAAAACAAATCTCTTGTGATTCTTTTCCTATCTTTCATTAAAAGCGCAACATAAAGTATCTTTTTTTGCCGCGACGAATAACGGTGGTTTTTCCACTTAATTTATCCTCTTCAGCAATTTCGTAACTAGTATCTTGAATGCGATCACCATTAAGATAGATCGCTCCATTATTGATATCTTCTCTTGCTTGTCGCTTCGAAGTTTCAATACCCGCAGCAAGTAATAGGTCAACGAGGTTCAACGAATCTTCAGAACTAACTTCATAAGCGGGTACGCCACTAAAAGCTTGGTCTAATTCATCTGCATTTAACGCCTTTATCGAGCCATTAAATAATGCATCAGAGATACGTACAGCTTGCTCATAAGCTTCTTTTCCGTGAACTAGAGTAGTCACATCTTTAGCTAATGCTTTTTGAGCTACTCGCGTTTCCGGAGCTTGATTGAATTCTTCCTCAATTTCAGCAATTTCATCTAAACGAAAGAAAGTAAAGTATTTCAAGAACTTGACCGCATCACGATCATCTGTATTCAACCAAAATTGGTAAAATTCATAAGGGCTCGTTTTGTTAGCATCTAACCAAATAGCGTTGCCTTCGGTTTTACCAAATTTTTTTCCGTCTGCTTTGGTAATTAATGGTATCGTCAAGCCAAAACCTTGCACTCCTTCTTCACGGTGCAATAATTCAATCCCTGAGGTAATATTTCCCCATTGATCACTTCCACCTAATTGCAAAAGGCAGCCATATTTTTGGTATAATTTTAAAAAGTCATAAGCTTGTAATAATTGATAAGCGAATTCAGTATAAGAAATCCCTGCCTCAATACGGCGTTTCACACTTTCTTTACTCATCATATAATTAATTGTAAAATTTTTACCCACATCACGCAAAAAATCGATCAAGGTCATTTCGCCTAACCAATCGTAATTATTGGCGACAATCGCAGGATTTTTTTCATTATTAAAATCAATAAATTGTGATAATTGTTGCTTAATGTTATTAGACCAATCTTGAACGGTTGATAAAGGGTTTAATTGCCGTTCTTGGTCTTTAAATGATGGATCTCCAATCATTCCGGTACCGCCGCCTACTAGCGCGATTGGAACGTGGCCATTTTGTTGAAAGCGACGAAGCATCAGAATGGGCAATAAATGTCCAATATGTAGGCTGTCTGCGGTAGGATCGAATCCTACATATAATTTTACAGACTCTTCGTTTAATTGTTTTTCTAGTGTCTCTTCATCCGTTGTTTGATGAACGAGCCCGCGTTGTTTTAATTCTTGAAAAAAGTCTGAATGCATGGCATTTCCTCCTTGTAAAATATACTCATTGTAATGATAACTGAAAATTTCCTTAAAAGAAAGTCTTAGTTTTTGATTAAAACAGCAGGTAAACTATTCAAGTAAAACTTTTTTTGCTATAATCATACAGAAGTAAAAATAAATGAGGTGACGAATTTGTCGCAGCAGAAAAAAAATAGTAAAAAATCAAAACCGCAGAAAAATAATGGCTGGTTTTATTTTCACATTGTAATACGGGTCATCCAGTCACTACTATTAGTGGCAGTTAGTCTTATATTCTTGTTTGGCGCTCTCGGTGTAGGAATCGGTGCAGGCTACTTTGCTTATTTAGTCGAAGATACCCCGACGCTTACCAAAGAAGAACTGCAAAATGATCTAGGAGATATTGATGAAACTTCCCATTTAGAGTACGCAGACGGTAGTAATATTGCAACCATCGATACTGAACTGCAACGTGAAAGTGTGGATTCTGATCAGATATCTGACTCGCTGAAAAAAGCGGTCATTGCTACAGAAGATGAGAATTTTTATGAGCACAAGGGCGTTGTTCCCAAAGCTGTTGTCCGAGCACTTGTCTCAGAAGTAACAGGCGTTGGTTCAAGCGGTGGCTCGACTTTAACACAACAAATCGTCAAACAGCAGATTTTGTCCGATGAAGTGACATTTAAACGTAAGGCCAACGAAATCTTACTAGCAAACCAAGTCGAACAAAATTTCTCTAAAGATGAGATTGTTACCATGTACTTGAACGTTTCACCTTTTGGTCGAAATAACGAAGGACAAAATATTGCCGGAGTTAAAGAAGCAGCGCAAGGAATTTTTGGCAAAGATGCGAATGATCTAAACTTGCCACAAGCAGCCTTTATTGCTGGTCTGCCTCAAAGTCCGATTGCTTATAGTCCTTATACCAATTCAGGCGATAAGCAAGAAGATTTAGAACCCGGTTTAGAGCGTAAAGATTATGTGCTATTTAGCATGTATCGCAACCATGATATTTCAAAAGAAGAATATCAAAATGCGCGCGACTACGATTTGGCTGCTGACTTTCAAGAGAGAGAAAGCTCCGAAGACAAAAACGAGCAAGGCTTTTTATACAATACTGTGATGAATGAAGCTTTAGAAATTATAGCTAAACAATTGGCTAATGAAGACGATGTCAGCAGTGAAGAGTTTTCTCAAGAAGAAACCTATCAAAATTACATTCAAGAAGCACAGCAAAAATTGGCTAATGGCGGTTATACTGTTAACACAACCATTGACCCTGATATCTATCAAGCGATGCAAGATACTGCTGAAAATTATGGCTACTTATTGGATAACAACAATCAGGTCGAAGTTGGAAATGTTTATATGGATAATGAAACAGGAAAAATCTTAGGCTTTGTTGGTGGACGAAATTACGAGGAAAACCAATTTAATCACGCATTTAATGCAACCCGACAAGCAGGTTCTGCTATCAAACCAGCACTTGTTTACGGGCCGGCCATTGATCAAGGTTTAATGGGTACTGAATCCCGCGTCTCTGATTATCCTACAGACTGGCAGCAAGGGGAAAATAAAGGCGACCCCATTGTTAATGCAACAAACAAAGGAACTGAGACATTCCAAACCGTTCGCGAATCGCTTGAACATTCAAGTAATATTGCTAGTTATCATATTTATCAAGATATTTTAGATAGCAAGGATGATACTTCCTTTGTCTATGATAACTATCTGAAGAAAATGAACTACCCAGCTTCTGATTCTTGGACCTATGAATCAGCGTCATCTGGTGTCCCTGAAGTAACAACATTAGCGCAAACAAATGGCTTTCAAACTCTAGCTAACGGCGGTGTCTATCAAGAAGGGTATCTGATTGACTCAATTACCGACTCAAATGGCGATGCGCTATACGAACATGAAGAAAGTCCAGAGCGTGTTTATTCAAAACAAGCCGCTTCCATCATGAATGATTTAATGCGCAGTGTTATAGACAGTGGTCATACGACTCAATTTAAATCAAATGTTAGCAATTTAAATTCTAATCTTTCTAATGCTGACTGGGTTGGAAAAACAGGAACGACTGATGAATACAAAGACTCTTGGCTAGTGGTCTCTACACCAAAAGCTACACTAAGTAGTTGGTCGGGTCGTGAAGATAACCAAGGAACCGACCGTGACGCTGGTAAACGGACTGGACAATACATGGCATATTTAGCCAATGCTATTTACCAAGCTAATCCAGATAGTCTAGGTGCTGATGAGGACTTTGAATTAGACGATGATGTTAAAGAAGAAGAAGTATCTGAATTTACTGGAACAAAAGTAGGCAATAACGATACTGTAGATGTAGATGGCTCAACCATGAGCGTCCCTACTGATACAACAGATTCTTATTGGGCTAAAGGAACGCCACCAGATCCAAGCTTCAAATTTGGTATTGGGGGTACTGAAAAGAATTATGAAGATTATTGGCAAAACGGCCAATCAGGAAACAGTGATAATGATAGCGATGATGCTGATAATGAAGATGATTAACCGAAAAACCAAGGAAAGCTTGCGAGCTTTTCTTGGTTTTTTATTGATCACTCTTTAACCTTTTACAACGAATTTAGCATTTCATGCATCTTCATTGATGTTTTCCAATTACGTATAGTAATCATTTGATAGACTGGTTTTTTTACAATCCGAGATAAAGCACTTTTAGTGTAGTCTGGATGATTGGGTCCTGGCCTGCGGTAATAGATAGCATGTGTACCTTGCCATACTTTGTCAATGCCTTCTCGTGCCTCAATTTCTTTCATTACCTCGTCAGGAGTAAGTCCCATTAAAAACATGACATCGTATCGATAATCAACTTCAGCAAAAACTTTTCCAAAAGTTTTAGGTGCTTCATCCATAATAGCTTGATAGACTTGCGGCTCTATAACTAACACTCGAATTAAATCGCTATCTAATTCAAACTCTCGGACCAGTAAATTTTCTATCCTAGGACCAATTTCAGTAATAGGCAGTATAGATTGAAGAACAATATTTCCACTTTGTATATACGTCTTTACTTGATCAAACCCTGCAGCGGACAAAAACGAACGTAAATCAACCATTTTAATCTTATTCTTCCCTCCAACATTGATACCACGAAGATAAATCACGTACTTATTCATGCTCCCTCTCCCCCTTTTTTACACCTAACTGTTATTAGTTAAATTATAACTTATAACTATTTAAAAACACACGGATTTATATAGGAGGACTTGCTCTGACAGTACGTTTTCAACTTTAAAAAAGCTGAACGGCATCTCATCATCATTGTGATTAAGACTTCGTTCAGCTAACGTTTTTAGTTATTTGTTTAACTGATTTTCTATATTTTTTTATCCCATATTTTTATAAAATTATCTCAAAAATTAACCGATCGTTCGGCCCCCATCAAGTAAAATCGTTTGTCCTTGAATAAAGGAATTTGCTGGATCAGCCAAGAAATAAGTCAAATTTGCTATGTCTTCAATGGTGCCTAAGCGTCCAACAGGTACTTCTTGGATAGCTTTATCCAAACTTTCTTGAGTGGGATGACTGACTCTTAACATTCCCGTATCAATCAAGCGAGGCGCAACTGTATTTACATTTACCCCTTTAGAACCAAGCTCTTTAGCTAGGCCACGCATCAACCCTTCTCCACCAGCTTTTGAAGCTGGATATGGAACGCCACCGCCAGTTCCACTAAGTGCAGAGCCTGAACCAATATAAACAATAGCACCTTTATTTAGAAGAAAATCTTCATAAAAAACTTTCACTGTATTAAAAAGTCCTGTCAAATTAATGCTTAGCATTTTATTCCACTCTTCATAGGTAATATCGTTTACTCTGTTTTTATTTCCAATCCCTGCGTTTAACACTAAAACATCAATTCGATTAAACGTATTAAATACTTCTTCGCGTACTTTTAACATAGCTTCTGGGTCTGACACATCAGCTTGTATAAAAAGGGATTGCACATACTCTTGCGTAATTTCATCAGCCGTGTTTTTGCCTTGTTCCATATCGTAATCAACAATAACAGTATTAGCACCCGCTTTAGCAAATTTAAGGGCAATCCCTTTTCCAATGTTATTCGCTGCACCAGTAATTAAGACTACTTTTCCTGCAAAATTTTCCATAATTATTATTTCCTTCTTTCTTTCTAAAATTTTTCATAATCTGTTAATTTGCTTGTAGTTACCTATACAATTAACTTACTAATGTATTTCACGATATTTTTATATACCATTCAACGAATTCATTACATCGTCAACATTGTTTGCATCCATTAGATATTTAAGCGTATTTTCTTCTTGTAATAGCTGCATAATTGCTTGTAGAGTTGCAAGCTGATCATTAGCTTTTAATAGACCTAAAACAAATACGATGCTAACCTTTATCCTTCTATCAGAGTCTTCCATTGCACTAAACTCTATTGGTTCGTCAAGTGTAATTAGCGATATAAATTCATTGTTAATATGTCCTGAATCAGCATGTGGAATTGCCACACCAATATTATTGAATTCGAGTGCTGTTGGAAAATATAACTCTCTTTCTTTCAATGCACTCGCATAACTATCTTTAGATAAACCTAATCTCGTTGCCTTATTTCCTATAAAATCAAATAACTCATCGGTACTATTAAACCTTTTATTCAAAAAAATCAATTTTTTATTTAAAACATCCGAAACTTCCAATTACATTACTCCTAGCATAATTATTTATTCAAGTAAAAATTTACCGTTTTGAACGTATAACTGTTTATTAAACTTACATAAATTTATGATTTAAATCATTAACTAAATCCAAGCAATCTTGAAAATAGACTGATAATTATATTCGGTATACTATTCCCAAAAAGTGAATCTGTAACTAATCCATCTACTTCTATACCAGCACCGGTCATCATTTCAGTGGCTTCAGGCGCAAATATATCTGCACCAATCATTACAATCGTGGTAAATACTAAGCCAATTATAAATGTTCGCAATAAATTCCCTTTCGACGCCATGGCAATTAATGGAATCATATAAATAATATTGGTTAGTAAACCTACTGGAAGATAGGTCATTCCCGGAATAATGAATGCAAGACCAATAGAAATTGGAATAAGCAATAAATAAGTTGTATTAGATGCCCTGTCCCCTACGCCTAAAGCAATGTCCATTCCCACTAATGTTTCGCCATCTTTTGTGAAACGTCCCATAAAGCTTCTAGCTGCATCGCTAATCGATGAAAGGCCTTCCATCATAATTGAAACCATTCTAGGAAGTAAGACTAAAGCTGCTGCGATTCCTGTTCCCATTGTAAGTACTGTTTGCCAATCCTGCTTAGTAATGACACCAATTAAACTACCAATAATTAAACCAATAACAGCTGGATCGGAGAAAAACCCAATTTTTTCTTCAATTTTCTCCATGTTAAGATCAAAATCTCTTAAGCCTGGAATCAAATCAATAATCTTGTTCCCTAATATTCCTACTGGCCAAGCAAATGTAAGAAACGAAAGAGTTGTAACTGTAGTCCCTTCAACGCCAAAATATTTTTGCCAATAAGGAGCTGCTTTTTCTGCAATAAATAAGGTAATAACTGCTAGCCCAACGGTAATGGCTAAACCTAACCAAAAGCTATCAAAAAGAGCGTATGCAAGCGCTCCAGGTATTAGGAAATGGATGAAATTCCAGAGGTCGACGTTGATTACTTTAGTTAAACCTGTGACAACCAAGAGGATATTGGCCCCTACAATTAACAAAACTGCAATAGCAGAAAAAGGTACTCCCCAAGAAGCAGCACCAACAGCTGCCCAACCAACATCAACTGTAGTAAAGCCTTCGCCAATTTCACTGTAGTATTCTATAGCTGGATTAATTGAACTCATTAGCAAATCAATGGCTAATGATAAGCCTTGGAATCCAATCCCCACTAACAAACCTGTTTTTAAAGCATCGCCAAATTTCATTCGAAAAATTAAGCCCAATATTAGCATAATGATAGGTAGCATAACTGCCGGTCCCAAATTTAAAATATCTTGAAATATGTTAAATAAAGTATTCACTATTAGTGCCTCCCTCTCGATTTTAATTATTTAGCCAGTTCTTCACTTTTAGCTAATATCTCTTTTTTCGTCTTTTCTTCGTTAACACCTGATATCAGGTTAGTCACTTGAATAATAGGCGATTTTGTATCTTTCTTATAACTTGAGGTTACAAGAATTAAATCAACTTTATTATCTTGAGAGCCTATTTGATTTAAATTACCTTTCGTAATGACTGGTTTAATGTCAGTTTCCTCGGTAAAAAACTTTTTTACTTTTTCTTGCACTAGGGTCGAAGTTGCAATTCCACTACCGCATGCTACAAATATTTTTATTGTTTTATTACTCATGATTTTTCTCCTTTAATTAAATAATTTGTTTGTTCGTTATATAATTGTGTAATAGCAAAGAAACTACATAGTTTTTCTTTTATGTTTTTTCGAATTGATTGTTAATGTTATTTTATTTCTTTCTTTCTTGCAGTAGTAAACCTTTCGATAGCTTGAATAATTTCTTCTTTTGTCTCGAGTTTAGTTAGCCCATTAATAAAATTCTCATCGTGAGCTATTTTATTAATATCATATAGTGCTCCTAAATGACTTGTTTTATCAGGCGTTGTTAACAAAATTGCGATATTGATTGATTGATCTCCATAAGAAATCCCTTTTTTGGTTATCAATAAACTTATACCTAATTTTTGCTCTACAAGATTAGGATCTAAATGAGGAAGAGCAATTCTCCTTCTGATCAAAATATAGCTGGGTTTTGTGGAGTACTCTTGTAACAAACGGTTTTGATACCTCTGATCAATGACTTTTTTATCAATTAAAGTACTGCTAAGTTTCTTTAACGCATCTTCCCATTCAAGTTTTTGATCACTTATAATGATTTGATCTTTATATAAAAGTTCTGCCAAATGGATTTCACTAGAGGATTCATTCAACCCTACTCCGATGGATTGATCTTTACCTTTTAATAACAATGTCTCTAATTGACTTTGTAATTCTTTTTCATCAGAAATCGTCGCATGTTTTTTAATAAGTGCGAGTATTTCCTTTGAGGTAGTCCCTGCAAAGTCTAATTTAAAAACATCTTTAATCACATGCTGTCTTAGCTCTGTTTGTTCAGATTTATTCAGAATATCGTTAATCACATACACTTTTTTATTCGACTGAATAGGTACTGTCGAAAAAACAATATCATGTGGTAAACGAAAATCTTGATACTCTCGAACTGAATTTGTTGGATAAAAAAGAAATTCTGGAAACAGTTCTCTTAAATTATTTTCAATTAAATTAGACATCGAAATACCGTTCGGACATAAGATGACAGCTTTAATGATTTTAGCTTCAAAATCATCTGTATCTTTCTCAATCAAATGCCCGCCAATAAAAAGAGTGATATAGGCAATTTCTTCGTCTGCTATCGTTGTTTGGAAAAAGTCTTCTAAAGGCGTTATCGAATCACGTACAAAATTGTGTAATACCCTATATTCTGAACGAATCTGATCGTATAAAACATTTTCAACCGTAATGTTGTATTTTATTCGATAATAAGCCGGGCGAAAATGATTAATCAGCTTTTGTAACAATTCCTTTTTATCTCTTAGTACTAAAAATGTATGTGCCTCAAATTCTGTCAAAAATTCCCATAATGCATTTTCCAACGATGGTAAGTCTTTATCTGCAAGCACATTTTTATTACGTACATTTGTACTTAACAATTGCAACGCGATAAATATTTTTTCATCTGATGAAATCTCCGGAAAATCAACCATTAAATAAGTTAACGATTGATAGATACCCGTATTTTCAATTTCTCTTTTATCATGAATACGATTTTCTTCAATTGCTTTGCCTTTTTCTATCCGTAAAAGTACAGCTGCAACAAAATGAACCAAAGGATAAAATTCCTCATCAACATATTTAATATTTAAATAATTTTCAATTATAATAATATTCTGTTGAACAGTATTCGTATATTTCTGACTTGTTTCCATAAGTTGACTAATAATTCTTTCGCCATATTTCTTATATAATTTAGCGATTACCTGGAATAAAACCATTCGTTTATCCCATTCATCCCCTACCATGTGATACCCATTTTTCCGACTAAACTTCAAAGACAGATCATTTTCTTCTAAATAAATATTTGTCTTTTTAACATAAGACAATGCCGTATTCTTGCTTATCTTTAAGTCGATAGAAAAATGATCTAAAGATAGAGGTTGATCTCTGGTTAGGATCATTAAAGTAATCAGACGTACTCGATCTTCTTTAGGGAAATATATATTTTTAATTTCCTGGTCCATTGAAAAATAGTCATCAGCTGCTAAATTGCTATAGTAATAACCATTATTTTTTTCAATTAAAGGAAGATGATTCATTTTTAACTCCTCGTTTATATTTTCGATACTGTATTGCAACTGCCTAGCAGAAATTTGAAATCCTTCCAGTAATTCTGTTTCATCTACCACCCTCTTTCTAATTAACTGATGGAGTATTTCATGATTACGATCGCTCATGTTATTCAACCTTTCTAAATTCAATGATAAACGCTTACAAGTTTGCTTGCCATACTCGTCCTTCACAAAAAATGTAAGCGAATTACTCTCCATTGTGATGAACGATAAAAAAACAACTCCTGAAGCCTATCGAGTAGATGTAGCAAACTTTTTATTTTTCATTTATACTCATTAATTTCTGCTAGTTCCCTCGACCTTAACTAATTTTGCTACAATCATTGAATAAACTACCTTTTTTATAAAGAATATTATTATACTTAATAAACCTATTTTTTAGTAGTTCTTTATGAATCGGAACCTTCTCACTAACTATTAGAAATTTCATAACAACTAAGTAATAACTATTTATCCAGGTTAATAAGGTACAATTAAAATTTACACAAATTTTTGCACAAAAAAAAACGCCTCAATAATTGAGACGTTTTTTTGTATTAAGTTATTTAACTGTTTATTTGGTTGAGCCTTTTTCCATAATACTAGATGGTAATACAATAGTTTTTTGTTCGATTTCTTCTTTGTTCATTAATTTTGTTAACAGTCTCATTGCGACTGCGCCGATATCATATAACGGTTGGGTAACACTTGTCAAACGTGGACGAGCCACATCTGTTAATAATGTGTTATTACTTGTAATAACTTCAAAGTCCCCTGGAACTTTTACTCCATGATCATAAAGACCATCTAAAACTCCAATAGCAAGTTCATCATCAGTTACATAAGCTGCGGTTGCGCCACTGTTTAAGATACGATCAACCAAAGCTAGTCCATCTTTAAAGTTATACGGTGATTCAAAAATCAAACCTTCATTATATTCTAAATTGTTTTCTTTTAGTGCTTGTCTATAACCAGTTAAACGATTTTGACCATTGATGGCGTCAATAAGCGCTCCACTGACAAAAGCAATTTTTTCGTGTCCATTTTTAGCTAAAAGTGAGACAGCTTCTTTTGTTGCTCCAGTATAGTCAATGTTTACACTACCGACTTGTTCGTCCGGATCAATTGAACCTGCTAAGACTACAGGCGTTTTTGAACGTGAAAATTCACCACGAACTTCGTCTGTGATGCGATGTCCCATAAAGATAATGCCGTCGACTTGTTTTGCTAATAAGTTATTTAAAACTTGAACTTCTTTAGCACTGTCTCCATCTGAATTTGCCAAAATAATATTGTATTTATACATCGTAGCTACGTCGTCAATACCGCGAGCTAACGAAGAAAAGAACATATTGCTGACATCAGGTATAATGACACCAATTGTCGTTGTTTTTTTGCTGGCTAAACCACGAGCTACCGCGTTTGGTCTATAATCAAGACGATCGATTACCTCTAAAACTTTTTTACGTGTTGCTGGTTTCACATTTGGGTTACCATTGACAACACGAGATACAGTTGCCATTGAAACATTCGCTTCACGTGCGACATCATAAATCGTAATTGTTTGTTTCTCCATATTTAAGTCTCCCTATCATTTTTTGTTTTCTGAAAACTTCATTTTCATTTCTTTTCTAGAATAGCAAATTTTTTTTAAAGATGCAACCGTTTTACATACTTTTCATGAAAATGCTTTTTTCTTAAGCAAATTTTAGAAATTATTTTGCAAGAGTGCTAAAATGAAAATAGACAAGATTAGAAAGAAGGCCTCTTATGAATGATGAAAAG
Source organism: Tetragenococcus koreensis (assembly GCF_003795145.1). Classification (GTDB taxonomy): domain Bacteria; phylum Bacillota; class Bacilli; order Lactobacillales; family Enterococcaceae; genus Tetragenococcus; species Tetragenococcus koreensis. The sequence goes on from NZ_CP027786.1 coordinate 1,069,413, forward strand.
ATAAACGAACTAAGAACTTGGATGAAAGCAAATGAAACAGACCTCGCCTATATTACAGATCCGGATACTGTTGCCTATTTTACTGGATTTGCAAGCGATCCGCATGAAAGAATTTTAGCTTTATTCTTTGCACTTGATAAAGATCCATTCTTATTTGCGCCAGCATTAGATGCACAAGCTGCCAAAGAAAGCCCGTGGGAATATGATGTTATTGGTTATCAAGACGCTCAAGACCCGTGGAAAATGATTGCTTCTGAGATTCATACTCGTTATGGCAATCCGGCTGATATTATCATTGAAAAATCTTCCTTAAGTTTGGATCATTTTGAAGCGTTCGCTGCTTATTTTCCTAAAACAAATTTTTCCAAAAATTTGACGCCGGTAATTGAACAAATGCAGTTACGTAAAACGCCAGAAGAAATCGACACATTAATAGAAGCGGGCTCTTGGGCTGACGTTGCTTTTGAAATCGGCTTTTCTGCTATTAAAGAAGGCGCAACAGAAGCTGAAATTATCGCTGAAATCGAATATCAACTAAAACGCAAAGGCGTTGCTAAAATGTCCTTTGATACAGAAGTTTTAGCTGGCGCCAAGGCTGCTAATCCTCACGGCACTCCTGGAGATGATCTAGTTCAAAAGAATCATTTTGTACTATTTGATTTAGGTGTCATTTGGAAAGGGTACTGTAGTGATGCAACACGAACTGTTGCTTTTAAAGAGCCTACAAAATTTCAACGAGAAATCTATGACATTGTTTTAGAAGCACAATTAGCAGCACAGGAAGCTGTTAAACCAGGCATGACAGCAAGTGGACTAGATCGGATCGCTCGTGAAGTAATTGAAAACTATGGCTATGGTGAAGCATTTAACCATCGTTTAGGTCATGGTATTGGTACAACAATCCATGAATATCCATCTTTAGTTGCTGGTAACGACCTTGTACTTGAAGAAGGGATGTGTTTCTCAATTGAACCGGGGATTTATCTACCAGGAGAAGTAGGTGTACGTATTGAAGATTGCGTTTACGTTACTAAAGATGGCTGTCAACCATTCACTAAAACCTCTAAAGAGTTACAAATTATTGAATAGACAAACTGAATTAAACAAATGGTAAAATAAAAAGTCAGTTCACTTTTTCTTCAAAATAGCGAGTATGATAGCTACGTTTTCAAAGATAGAAAATATTTCCAAGGTCTCAGCTTCTGAAATGGTGTTCTTGAATAAAGGAATGGCAAATCATTATCTATCTTTTTATTCTCGGAGAAAGAATCCTTAAAACGTTCTCCATCTTTCCATTCTCGGAGAATGGTTTTACAATTCTTTCTCCGTTTTATATTATTAACATTTATATGACTGTTTAATGTTCTAACCGCAAAAACAAAAAAAGTGTTTTGTTTGCGCAATAGTTGAATGAATAAACTAATAAAAAAATCCAAGCAAAGCGATGATTTTATCGCCTTACTCGGATTTTTTGTTTAACATTTCAATCTATAATTTTTAGGCTCTATAATTTCTAGTGTTGGTAGACAAGAATGATTTTCTTGTAGCCCATACTAGTTTTTTTATATTTTCTGAGCAAAATAGAAAACAGACACCTTGAAAACCCGTAGAATAAAGGTACCAAACAAATATCCAAAGGAGTGTTTCAAGATGTCCATCTCTCATTATACTAAAGAAATCCTAGATATCCTAGACTTAAATCTGACTTTTGAAGAAGATTGTTTCCAAAAAGAAGCCATTAACGGCGTCATTTGTTTTGTCTTTTATGGTCAGCTTTCTTATCGTCCACAAGCCTGTTTTCACTGTGGCGAAGAAGATACGGCTTGTTTAATGAAATGGGGATTCAAGGAAGTGACGATTCAGCTTAACGATGTGAGTGAATACAAAACCTTACTTAAAATGAAGAAACAACGTTTTCGTTGTAAAACTTGCGGGAAAACTTCTATCGCCGAAACCAGTGTCGCGGACCGTCATTGTTCGATCGCTCGACGCGTCAAACTCGCCATTGCAGAAAAATTAGCTCAACCCTTGTCGATGTCAATGGTCGCCCGGTTGAAGCATGTTTCGCCGACGACAGTTTTACGTGTGCTGCATAGTTTTCAACCTAAACAGCTAACCCCAATACTTCCTTACCGGAAGTACTTTGTTTTGATGAATTTCAATCGGTCAAACGAGTTTCTGGTGCCATGAGTTTTATTATGATGAATGGGAAAACGCGGCAACTCTTAGAGATTGTCGCTAATCGACAACTGCCTCATTTAGAAGCCTTTTTCGCTCGTTATCCTAGAGAGGAAAGAGCCAAGGTGCACTATGTCGTTTCGGATTTTTACAGTCCGTATGCTTCCTTAGTTAAAGCCCTTTTTCCTAATGCGCAGTTAGTCATTGATCGTTTCCATATGAGCCAACATATTGGGCGAGCTTTCCAACAACAACGGAAACAAGTGATGAACACCTTTAACCGTCGGCAAAAAGAATATAAGCACCTCAAAAAATATTGGAAACTTCTACAGAAAAAAGCTTGGGCACTGGATTACAAAAAACGATATTGGCGGCCTAGTTTTCGGGATCATTTAACCGAGCAAGAGATTGTCGACCGCTTATTAAGTTATCATTCCACGCTTAGACAAGGCTATAAAATCTATCAATCGTTCCTTTCTGCATTTCATAAGCAAGATATCGAACGTTTGGATCAATTATTAAAAACCGATTTGTCTCAGCTTCCTGACCCGTTTCAGCCCGTAGTCAAGACCTTTCGCAAGTATCGACAAGAGATCCGGCTGGCTTTAACGGTGCCTTACTCTAATGGTCCTTTAGAAGGTTTAAATAATCATATTAAAGTCCTAAAACGAGTCGCTTATGGTTTCCATAGCTTTGAGAACTTTCGGCAACGGATCTTTTTATACCGAGGAAAGTATTTCCAACCCGGACCCTTACCTATACAAACTAAAAAAAGCAGCTAGACCATAGCGCCTAACTGCTTCCTTTATTTATCGAGTTTTCTTTACCAACACCAGTTGACAAAGAGCCAATTTTTATTGATCTGCTGGATTATTTTTTTCGATTTGATCTTTCAAATCTTCTACAGAATCGTCAAAATCTTCTTTGATATCTTCATGTTCAGCAGCTAAATCAGCTTTAGCATCTTCAGTTACATCATCTGCTTGTTCTTTGGCTTCTTGAGCAATCGAGCTTCCTTCATCTGCCGCATCAGCAATGGTATCTTGCATAGCGTCTGAAGTATCTTTGACATCAATGATGATATCTTCGGCTGTATCTTGTACTTGATCAGATACATCTTCTGCAGTTGCTCTGGCATCATCTGCCATATCACTTGCTAGATCCGCATAATCTTCTGCCGCATCTGTCACTGTATCTTTGACATCTTCAGCGGTACCTTTTGTTTTATGTTTCATTGAATCAGCAAGGTCATTTGCTTGTTTGCTAAGATCTTCTGCTTTTTCTTTTGCAAGGTCGGTTAGATCGCTGCCTTTATCTTTTGCGATATCCGTATAGTCTGATGCTGCATCTAATGCATGATCAACTTGTTTTGCTACTTTATCGCGTAATTGTTTACCTGATTCAGGAGCCAATAATAAGGCTGTCACTGCAGCTGCCGTTCCGCCGACCACAGCGCCTAATAAAAATCCATCTTTTTTTCCCATAAGGATCCCTCCAATTTAATCTTCTTTATTTCGGTTAGCAAAAAACTTCATTGCAGTTTTTCCAACTTTTCCAGCAACTGTTGCTTGAGCTGTTGTTTTTCCTAGATCACTAATTCTTGAAACAAGATTTTTTCCGGAAGCATTTAATTCTGAAATGCTAGTACTTAAATCAGCAATTGCAGTAAATAATGGATCGATAGTGGCAACTTTCTTATTAACATCTGAAAATAGTTCGTTACTTTTTGTCAGCAACCCTTCCACTTCTCGCGAAAGTAAATCTACATCTTTTGTTACTACCTCTATCGTATTATTTGCTTCTGTTATTGTTTTTTCAACAGAAGATACCGTCTTTTCAACTTTCAATAATAATTTTACCAGAAAGATGACTAGTACTGCAAACGCGATAGCGGCGATTAAGCCGGCAATACCTCCAGCAGTCATACCAAAACCCCTTTCTTATTTTCTTAATATATATAAGCATATCATTTTCAAAATTTTTAGACAAATAATATTCGTCCTAAAAATGAATTTTGCTTTAGGCCAACTTTTTAAATGGGTAAAGTTGATTATGTTTTACTATTTGTATCGTGAAAAAGATTAATCCTGCCGTCATTAAATACAATAAACTATATAAAATGACATAATTTGATAAAAAGCCAACTTGGGCCACCGCACTTGGTAAATCAATAAGTGCATGTAATAGAATGCTAAGTGGGAAAAGCCAGAATTTCTTGGTTTTATTTACTGCTACCCATACCAGTATTGATAAACAAATCTGAACTAGCAGTGCTGGGAAACGTTCAATCACGATTAAAAAGAAATCGCCTGAAGAAACATTTTGTAAAGCTTGAATGACGTTTTGCGGCAATTCTTGTGCCAGCTGTCCGTTAGGATCTTGTAGCAAAAGGCTGACTAATAGATTATTAAACAAAGAACCAACACCAATAATTAACATTTCAATCCCGCCATGCCCAAGTCCATAAGCAAGACTGGTAGCAAACGTGGGATAACTTTTCTTTAAAAGATGAAACCCGATAAGCCTAGCCGTCTCTTCAAAGATTCCTGCGGCAAGTATACCATAAATGACATAGACAACCGGGTGATTACTACTTAATGAAGTTTGCCCTTGGGCGTTTGGTTGCAAAACAAGACTATGCAAATTCTGCTCTAATATCAAAGCAAAAATAACAAAAAATACAGCACCTACTGCTACTGGCACCATTTTTATGCCAACTTTTCGCCGCAAAAGCCAAAACGCTCCGATAAGTAATCCGATTAAAATAATAAGTGCCGCAGCCATTGCGACAATTGTACTTATTGGTACCATTTTATCTCCTTGATTTTAGAGAAATAAAGAATCGTTAGTGATAGCTTATTTCTCTTTTGTGTCTTTTTTGCTTTTTGTTGTTTCATTTCCTTGCTTTTTTTGATTAAGTTCACTACCGAGTTCGATAATGAATTCTGCCAAATCATCTTTAATTTGGGGATGAACCAATCCATATTCGATACTTGTTCGCATAAAACCAAATTTGTCGCCTACATCAAAACGTTTGCCTTTAAATTCTCGTGCAAATACACGTTGCGTTTTATTTAAAGTATCAATGGCATCAGTCAGTTGGATCTCATCGCCTGCACCAGGCGCTAAATTTTCCAAAATAGAAAAGATCTCCGGTGTTAGTAAGTAACGACCAATAATTGCCAAATCACTAGGTGCCACTTCTGGCTCAGGTTTTTCAACAAAACTATTAACATTATATAGCCCTTTTTCCACCTGCCCATCAGGGTTGATGATCCCATATTTCGAAGTGTCTTCATGGGGTACTTTCATCACCGCAATAGTTGAAGCATGTGTTTTTTCATAATCGTCTATCAATTGTTTGCTTAGTGGTACTCTATCTTCCATCAGGTCATCACCTAACATCACGACAAATGGCTCATTGCCTACAAAAGCTTTTGCTTGTAAAACAGCATGACCCAGGCCTTTAGGATGTGATTGACGAATGAAATGGAGATTAACATCCGTGGTTTCTTCCACTAATTTTAATAAATCATTTTTGCCTTTTTCTTTCAAATTCATTTCTAACTCTAAGTTAGCGTCAAAATGGTCTTCAATCGGTCGTTTCCCTTTGCCTGTAACGATCAAGATATCTTCGATTCCTGAATTCAATGCTTCTTCTACAATGAATTGAATCGTTGGCTTATCCACAATAGGTAACATTTCTTTGGCCATCGCTTTAGTTGCCGGCAGAAAACGCGTACCTAGCCCTGCTGCAGGAATCACCGCTTTTCTTACTTTCATCAAAAAAGTCTCCTTTTATTAAGAAAATTCATTTTCCACTTTACCATCACGCATCATAATATCTTTAGCTGCTTGATCGATATCTTTATCTTCATAAAGTACTCGATAAATGGTTTCTGTAATAGGCATTTCTACTCCTAAATGTTCAGCAAGTTCCATTGCTGCTTTCGTTGTTGAAACACCTTCTACAATCATTCCCATGTTATCTAAAATGTCTTGTAACTTTTGTCCTTTTCCTAACATGTTACCAGCACGCCAGTTACGCGAATGCACACTCGTACAAGTAACGATCAAATCGCCTACGCCACTTAAACCGCTAAAGGTCAAAGGATCCGCACCCATGGCTACTCCTAAGCGGCTAATTTCTGCCAGACCTCTTGTCATAATAGCAGCTTTGGCATTATCCCCAAAGCCAAGACCGGCAATTGCACCTGATCCGATAGCAATAATGTTTTTTAAAGCAGCCCCTGTTTCAACGCCCACTACATCATTGTTGGTGTAAATGCGCAAATATTTATTCATAAAGGCTTGTTGGACATATTTTGCTGCTTCTTCATCATCACTTGCAGCTGTAATGGTTGTAATATCATGAACAGCTACTTCTTCTGCATGACTAGGGCCAGATAAAACAACGAGTCCTTTTCTTTTTTCTGCGGGAAGTTCTTCATTAATGACTTCTGAAATGCGTTTATGGGTTCCTTGTTCCAATCCTTTAGACGCATGAATAATATAAGGTTTATTTTCAATAATAGTAGCTAATTGTTTCGCTACGCTGCGGATTGCTTTGGTAGGTACCACTAATAAAATCGCATCGGCATCTTTAACTGCCGTTTTTAAGTCTTTTTGGCCTATAATATTTTCAGGCATTTTTAAATCTGGCAAATAATGCCGATTCGTATGGTAGGTATTAATTTCATCAATTTGCGCGGGATTATCGCCCCACAAATTTACTTCATGTCCGTTCTCAGATAACACTTGTGCTAAAGCTGTCCCCCATGAACCTGGACCTAGCACGGTAATTTTTTGTTTCAAAATGAAACCTCCTTAAATTCTTTTGCAACTAACTGACTCATTCAAATTTTACCACAACCCAGCCCTTAAATCTTGCTAGATTATATATTGGTTTTCACCTTGAGTTCGATCATAATCTTTTAATCGATCGTTTTTCTTACGCCGCCAGATCAGAAGGAACCAGCCACCCAAAAACAAGACAAGTGAAAGTAATTGAGAAACGCGGATAGAACTAAACAAATATAAGCTATCCGTGCGCAATCCTTCAATGAAAAACCGACCAAAACTATACCATATCACATAACTTATCGCGACTTCTCCTTCTTTAAACAATCCTTTTTTTCTACGCAGTATAATAAGTAAAATAAAACCCAATATGCTCCAGACAGATTCGTATAAGAAAGTTGGTTGGCGATAAGCCCCATCAATGTAGACATTTTCGATAATAAAGTTAGGAATGTGCAAGTTTTCTAAAAAACTTCTAGTCGTCTCTGGACCATAGGCTTCATGATTTATAAAATTTCCCCAACGACCGATCCCCTGTGCAATAAGTACACTAGGCGCTGCAATATCTAAAAAAGTCCATGTTGGTATAAAATTTCTTTGGCAAAAGAAAAGTAGCCAAAGCCCCCCTGCAATTAATCCACCATATATAGCTAATCCACCGGAACGTAAATTAAATATTTGGATAGGATCATTCAAGTAGGGCCCGATATTGAATAAAACATAGTAGAGTCGCGCACCGATAAAAGAAATTGGTAAGCCCGCCAACATAAAGTCGGTCACATCATCTTCTCTTAAACCAGCACGCACAGCTTCTCTAGAGCTGAGCCACATCGCAATGATGACGCCAGAAACAATGATGATCGCATACCAATAAATATCAATACCAAAAATTTCAAACGCCGTTCGGCTGATTGTTCCTGTCATTTATTTGCCCCTTTTCTATAAATCAGAATTTTCTTCAATCAGACGTGTCAGCCTGTCTTCAAAAGATTTTGTTGCGTCATATCCCATAGTTCTAGCACGGAAATTCATTGCGGCAACTTCAATGATAATTGAAAGGTTTCGACCTGTTTTAACGGGTATCCTAACTTGCGGGATTGCGACTTCGTTTAATTCAACGGTATCATCGGAAGATCCCAAGCGATCGTATTTTTTGTCTTTTTCCCAACTCTCTAAATAAACAGCCAGTTGGATTTGCATTTTTGAACGTACCGCACTTGCGCCAAATAAATGCATCACATCAATGATACCAATTCCACGAATTTCAATTAAATGTTCAAGAATTTGTGGTGGTTCACCAATTAAAGTTAATTCATCTTGTTTATAGATATCCACACGATCATCGGCAATTAAACGGTGACCTCTTTTAATCAATTCCAAAGCAGTTTCACTTTTTCCGATTCCACTATCGCCTTGAAGTAAAACGCCTAGTCCATATACATCAACCAGTACACCGTGTACACTTTCTCTTACCGCCAATCGACCATCCAAATAACTTGAAATTTGTCCTGATAAACGGGAAGTAGTAATTTTAGAACGTAAAATGGGCAACTGATTTTCAGTACAAGTTGTAAGCATTTCTTCTGGCACTTCTAACCCTCTCGAGATAATAAAGCCTGGTGTATCTTCTGCACATAAACGACGCATGATCATCAACCGTTCTTCTGACATCATACGACGTGAAAAAGTAATTTCTTTGCTACCAAAAAGTTGTAAGCGATCATGCGAATAATAATTAAAATAGCCCGTTAATTCAAGACCAGGGCGTGAAATATCGCCTGTGATAATCTCGCGTGACAAAGCTTGCTCATCGCCACTTACGATTTCTAAATCTAAAGCTTTGGCTAATTCACCTACTTTTACGGTTTCCGCCATTTGGTTCCCTCTTTTCTAACCATATTTTCTTTCCTATTTTATCATTGAAAGCAAAAAGATACTAGAAAAGAAAAAATTTCTAGTATCTTCCTGTTAAATATTACACTGATTGAACATTTTTACTTATTGATAGAACTTCATCAGCTTAACTAGAAACAATCGCCTGATTATTCTTCGCCTTCTTCTAGATAAGAAGTATCGCCAATGTTTTCTACATCTAAATCACCGTCTTGGTAATGGATTTTGGTCACGCTAGCATTTTCTAATGAATCTCCTTCATACTTATCCGTCATACCGGCTAGCATCACATTAATGGACATGCCATGACTGACAACTAAGACATTGCCGCCACCTTCTTCACTTTGTTTTTCTGCAATTTTTTCAATCGCATCGGTCATCCGCTCTTGCACTTTATCAGCGCCTTCTGCATAACCTGATTGGTCAGCATAGTAATGTGCGTTAGCTAGCCAAGACCATTCATCTTCATTCGGTTTTCTTTCTTCGCTTTCATACTCCTCATAAGAGTCATAACCAGCTTCTTTGGCTTGATCTTCATTGACAGTTTCTAGTGATTCCCCTTCAAATTGACCTGAACCAGCTTCTCGTAAACCTTCCATTTCATGAACTTGCTCATCTTCTTGTTCTAATCCGCTTAAGACTGCATCAGCTGTATCATGTGCACGCTTCATGTCACTGGAATAGACCGACTGGAAAGTAACCTCTTCTTTTGCCAAACCTTGACCTAAATCAACAGCTACTTCCTCCCCTTCATCGGTTAGCGGGGTATCTGACCAACCTTGAACTTTGTCTAGGTCGTTAAACATCGTTTCACCATGCCTAGTTAAATAAATCGTCACTTCATCACTCTCTGCACCTGTACTGCTAGTTGCTGTTGTTTGTTCGCCTTGTTGCGTGCAGCCTGCAAATACTAATAAACCCAAAACAACCACCCCAGCAAAAATCTTCTTTTTCAAATTTTTCCCTCCTTCAAATTATGAAAACGCTTGCGTTAAAAATATTACGCAAAAAAGAACCGAAAGTCAACAACAATTATCATAAAAAAGCTCCAAAAAGTCAGAAATTCAGTCTAACTTTGTGGAGCCAGTGGGTTATAAAATGGTCATTTAACTGTAATGGGAATTGAAGTGGAAAAATAAAAAACGGACAGCTCTTCAATCAACCAATGAAAAGGAAGGAGAATAATAATTTCTTTTTAGTAAATAAAGACCATTTATCTGAGTAAACTCTCAAATAAATGGTCCTTATTATTTCACGTATTTTCGCATATTATGATCGGTTACAATCATATTAACTACCGACATAATAATGGCCACTAACAATGAAGCGCCAAATGAAGAAAAGCCAAAATTGGCTGTTCCCACTAAGCTTGAAGTCATTTGCAACATCGCCGCATTAATCAGAAAACTGAAAAACCCTAAAGTTAAAATTGTCAAAGGTAACGATAAGAGCGTCAAAATTGGTTTAATCAAAGTGTTTAAAATTGATAAGACAAAACTCGCTAAGAGAGCTGTCAAGAAACTTTCAACATGAACCATTTGCGGCAGCAATACCGATAAGCTGATAAAGGTCAGCATATTTACGATAAGTCGCTCAAAATAGCTCACTAGAAATCACTCCAGTCATCTTCATCCACTTTCTCCGCTTCTTTGCGTTGACGCTGCTTACTACCATGATTTGAACGATAGTAGCCTCCTCGCTTTGAGCGATTTGCTGGGATGATCAAAGCCAACACGATATATAAGAAAACAGGGGCTCCGATTCCCATCAATGAGATGAAAACGTAAATAATACGAACGATCGTTGGATCAATATTAAAGTATTCTGCAATCCCTGCTAATGTACCTGTTAATATGACGTTACTATTGGATTTTGTTAATTTCTTTTTCATACAGTCACCACCCTTAAATAATTATCCTTGTTTCTATTTTACACTTATTTACCTGAATCTTTCAAATAAATATTCCCTGTTGTAGTAGATAAATCAACTTGGGCTATAGGATCATTTTTACGACGAAAATGTAGTAGTTGATTCGTACGTTCATCCTTTTGTCGTACCACTTCATAATCAGACAAACGATTATTAATCGTACCTAAGTTCGTTTTAGCTGTCGCTTCTAATCCTAGTAGGCTAGGAAATGCTACTTTGATATTACCATTTACTGAATGAGCATCTAAACGATTTACTTTATCTTCGTTCATTGTTAGACGGATATCTCCGTTAACAATTGAGATTCCAGTATTTTGAGGAGTAGCACCCATAGTCACATTTCCATTCACTGTTTCGATAACTGAATCAATGATTTCCCCTTGTGCCACGTTGATTGCGCCATGAACGCCTTCAATTTCTAACATAGAGGCATTAATCGAATCAATATCAATTTGACCATTCGTTGTTTTCAGATAAATATCTTTTACATCTAATTCATTGATGTTAATAGCACCATTTAATGATTTAATCGACACATGATCATAAATACGTTTTGGCAGATTAAACACTAAATCACAGCGAATTCGTTTGTTGGGTACTTGAAAAGATAAGTGTTCCTCATCTTCAACGATTTGACTCCGTTGTTCGAACGCTTCTTCAGGTGTAGCAGCATCCATTTTGCCATATAATTTAATTTTAGCATCAATTTTAATATCAGGCTGATCCCACATATTAAACGTCATACTCCCATTGGCAATCTTAATATCCAAGATACTGGCATCGGTTTGAGGAAATTCAAACGTTTTTTCGAATTTCGTCGTCGGTACACCCGGCACACGAAGGTTAATATCTTTCCATTCGACATTCTCGTTAACCGATTCTGAGACGTTATCAAATGTTTTCTTTAAAAATTCACCTAGATGATTTCCGGCTTCGGCCATTTTACCACCGAATTGGTTCCACGTTTCCCCAGCTTGTTCTTTCCAGTCATCTGGAATATCCATTTTTTCGTTCCATTTTTCTTTCTTTTGATTCCACTGGTCTTTGCGGATCGTTTTTAACTTTTCTTCTAACCGACTACGTTCTTCATTTAGATCATTCAATGACTCTTGCAAGTCGCTCATTTCTTCTTTTAATTCTTCACGTCTTGCAATGTCTTCTTCACTTAACTCATCAAGTTCTTCTTGAGTATCAATTTGCATGACTTCTTCACGTTTTTCGGACATTTCTTCTTTAATGCCCTTGATTTCAGCATTAATTTCGTCTAATTCAGCAGACGCTTGGTTAGCGCGTGTTGCTAATTCATCTAACATTTCTTCTAAACGTTTTTTATCTGCTGCACTTTTATCATCAGTTGCTTGTCCAAATGATTCTTCTGCACTTGTTTGGTGTTCTGCTTGTTTTTGGGCATTTAATTTAGCGCCATCTTTTTGAATTTGTGCTTCATCTTTTTCTTTTGCCGCTTCTTCTAACAGGTCCAAGGCTTCTTCCGTGGAAAGTACACCCTTTTTTACTAAATCCATAATTCGTTCTCTTTCGTTCATGGAAATTGCCTCCTTAAAAAGTTTTTCCTTACATTAATATTATGCCTTCTTTCTTGGAAAAAATCATAGGTCTTAAGTACCAAGTTTACTATTTTTTAGTTAGAAGTTCTCTACCTAAAACGGATCAATCAATTACGATATAAAAAACGGCCAAACAATAGAAAGAATGTTTGGTCGCTTTTACTACTATTTCTTTATTCATCAGGTTGTCGATTTGAATTTAACTCGGTAATCTTACCGGTAGCTAAATAAACGATCCACTCGCAAATATTAGTTACATAATCACCGATTCGTTCTAAATATTGGCCTACACTCAAATAATCAGTCCCACTAACCACGGTTTCTGGTTGGTCTTGCATTATTTTGATCGTACTAGAATAAATCTCATGGTAAAACTGATTAACCCGTTGATCCATCTTCGCAATCATTCTAGCGTCTTCTTCGTCGGTTTTGACATACGCTATTAAGACATTGTCGACCATTTTTTTAACGTAATCAGACATATCAGAAATAATTTTTTCAATTTCGGCAATCCGCGTGGTCCCTTTAACGCGAATGGTTGATTTAGCGATAGAGACTGCGTGGTCTGCCATTCGTTCTAAATCAGAACTTGCTTTCATGACCGTAATAATTGTGCGAAGATCGGTGGTAACTGGTTGTTGCAAGGCGATCATTTCAAAACTTTTTTTCTCTAATTTCACTTCATGTTCATTTACATGTTCGTCTTTATCAATCACTTCATTTGCCAACTTTTTGTCGTGAGTAATATAAGAAGTCACTGATTTGGAGACAGCATCACTGACTAGCATCCCCATCTCATAAAATTGATTGTGTAAATTCAATAGGTCTTCTTCAAATTGGGAACGTAACATAGCGTTTTCCACCCTTTCCATATCTATTGTATAAAATTCTAACCGAATCTACCAGAAATATAATCATCGGTTTGTTTTTCTTGTGGTTCTAAAAAGATATTTTTTGTTTTATTGAACTCAATTAAGTCGCCATTTAGAAAAAAAGCCGTCTTATCTGAAATCCGAGAAGCTTGGGACATATTATGAGTAACAATGACCATGGTGTACTTCCCTTTTAATTCTAACAAGGTATTTTCAATTTTTCCTGAAGAAACCGGATCTAGTGCACTTGTAGGCTCATCCAATAAAATAATAGCTGGATCCACCGCTAAGACACGAGCAATGCAAACACGTTGTTGTTGCCCGCCAGATAAGTTAAGAGCACTGGCGTGAAGCTTGTCTTTCACATCGTCCCATACAGAAGCCGCTTTTAAACTTTCTTCAACAATTTGATCCAGCTGCTCTTTGTCTTTAATACCTTTTAATTTTAAGCCATAAGTGATATTTTCATAAACGGAAAAAGGAAACGGATTAGGCTGTTGAAAAACCATCCCAATCTCTTTTCTTAAATCTACTATATCAGTTTTAGGTCCAAAAATATCTTGTTCTTTATAAAGAACACTACCTGTAGTTGTTACATTGGGAATCAAATCATTCATGCGGTTTAAACAACGTAAAAAAGTTGACTTTCCGCAGCCAGATGGACCAATCAATGCAGTGATTTCACCTTCATTAAGAGTGAGATTAATTCCTTTTAAAGCTTCATTTTGACCATAATAAAGATGAAGATCTTTTGTAGATATAATTGTTTCTGCCATGGGTTTGTATCCTTTCCTTTTTCTTAACCAAAATGTCCAGAGACATAGTCTTCTGTCGCTTTTATTTTTGGTCGAGTAAAGACTTTACGTGTTACATCATACTCTAATACGTTTCCTAGATAAAAGAATGCAGTATAATCACTAATACGAGCTGCTTGCTGCATGTTATGAGTCACAATGACAACCGAATAATGTTCTTTTAGTTGTATCAACGTTTCTTCGACCGTCCCTGTTGAAATAGGATCTAAAGCACTAGCTGGTTCATCTAACAATAAAATATCGGGTTTCATCGCAATCGCTCGGGCAATACATAATCGTTGTTGTTGGCCACCAGATAAAGCTAAAGCACTTTTATGCAAAGAATCTTTGACCTGATCCCATAAAGCAGCTTGCTTTAAGCTTGTTTCGACAATTTCATCTAGTTTCTTCTTGTCTTTTTCTCCGTGACGTTGTAGTGCAAACGTAATGTTTTCATAAATTGATTTACTAAACGGATTAGGTTGTTGAAAAACCATCCCAATTCGCTTACGCATCTCATAAACGTCGACTTCTTTTGAATTTAAGTCTACATCTTTATACATGATTTTACCCGTCACTTTTGTGTTGGCAATTTCATCATTCATTCGATTTAAAGAACGTAGATATGTAGATTTCCCACATCCAGACGGACCAATCAAAGCGGTAATTTTATTTTTTTCAAATTCAAGATCGATACCTTTGATGGCTTCATTATTTCCATACCAAACATGTAAATCTTGCGTATTCAAAATAACATCGCGATCTTGCATTTCAAATATATTTCTATCTTGTAAGTTGTACTCTTCCATAATGGCTTGAACTCCCTTAGCTAAAAGCTAGTAAAATAATGGACAATCAGGCTGAAGTTAATCTTTTATATAATCTCTTACCTACAGCCCGTGCACTGAAATTAAAGAACAACACAGCGAGAATCAAAACAGCAGAAGCCCCTGCAGATACAGCATCGCCATCTGGCATGGTGCCTTCTGAATTAATTTTCCAAATGTGCACGGCCAATGTTTCTGCTTGACGGAACAAGCCAATCGGACTCGAAATACTGAGTGGATTCCAATTGGTAAAATCTAAAGCAGGAGCACTTTGACCCGCAGTGTAAATTAAAGCAGCCGCTTCACCAAAAATCCGGCCCGAGCTTAAGATCACACCGCTTAAAATACCTGGAGTAGCTGCTGGCAATACCACGTGCAATACGGTTTCCCAACGAGAAAGGCCTAACGCTAAGCCAGCTTCTCTTTGCGTATGGTGGATAGCATTGAGTGATTCTTCAATATTTCTCGTTAAAAGAGGTAAGTTGAAAAAGGTCAATGCTAAAGCACCAGAAATAATGGAAAATCCATATTGAAATTGTACTACGAAAATTAAAAATCCGAATAGACCAACAACTACAGAAGGCAAGGAACTCAATATTTCTACAGAAGTTCGTATAATGTCTGTCACCCAATTCTTTTTCGCATACTCAGATAAATAGATCCCTGAACCTAAAGAAATTGGAAGACTAATTAACATTGTAATAAGCAACAAATAAAAAGAATTAAACAACTGGATGCCAATACCGCCGCCTTCTTGATACGCCTTTGCTGGCTGGGTCAAAAATTCCCAGGAAATATGTGGCAACCCGCGAACAAGTATAAAAAGCAGTAAAAAAGCAAGAATCAAAACAAGAAATGCGGCAATAATATAAAGTATCGCTGTTGCGATTTTATCCCAACGTTTAGCTTTCATTACTTCATCGCTCCTTTCTTGCCGATTAAGCGGATCACAATATTAAAGATCAGAGACATCAATAGCAAAATTAAAGCAAGCGACCAAAGGACATTATTTTCAACCGTCCCCATAATCGTATTGCCGATTCCCATCGTTAGAATCGAGGTCAAGGTAGAAGCTGGCGTCACTAAACTAGTTGGCATCAATGCAGCATTACCAATAACCATTTGAATAGCTAAAGCTTCACCAAATGCCCGGGCCATTCCAAAAACTACTGCTGTTAAAATGCCTGGAATGGCCGCCCGCAGCACAACTTTATAGATTGTTTGCCAACGGGTTGCACCTAGAGCAAGTGAGGCCTCTCGATAATGACGAGGAACAGCTTTTAAAGCATCTACGGTCATAGTTGTAACTGTAGGTAAAATCATAACGAACAAAACAAAAGTACCGGCTAAAATACCAAAACCTGTGCCACCAAAAAGCGCACGAATAACCGGAACAATGATCGACAAACCGATAAAACCATAAACAACCGAAGGAATACCAACTAACAGTTCAATAACTGGTTGTAACAGTTTTTGTCCATTTTTAGGCGAAATTTCAACCATAAAGACGGCTGCTCCAATCGCAAACGGTGTTGCAACAATTGCCGATAAGAACGTCACCAGAAATGAACCAACAATCATTGGTAATGCCCCAACCATGGGTTGACCATCTGAACCAACTTGGCTAGGATTCCATTCTGTTCCAAATAAAAAGTCAAAGACATTTACTTTATCAACAAAAAATGTAGCCAAGCCTTTACTTGCTACAAAATAAAAAATGGATAAAACAACCAATACAATAATAGAAATACACAAGAAACTGATGATTTTCCCGCGTTGTTCTAGTTTGGACTTTTTCGACTTTTTGGTTAACACTTCTTTTACATTTTCCAAAAGGGTTCCTCCTTGTTCCTTATTACCTTTTTAGTCTAATCTTATGACATCAATTTTTAATGAAGGGACTGTAAAATTCACGCGAAGTTTGTAAAGTTTACGTAAAGCCTACTCCACAATGTCTCCGTTAGCATCACGTTCAACTTTCATTTGTGATACAGGAATATAACCTAATTGACCGACTAAATTTTTTTGTACATCATCTGAAAGAGTATAATCTAAAAATTCTTTGGTCAATCCTGTAGGCTCACCTTTTGTATACATGTGTTCATAAGACCAAATCGGCCAGTCATTGGTTGTTACATTTTCATCCGTAGGCTGGACACCGTCGATCGCTAAAACATCAACGTCATCAGTAACATATGAAAAAGCAATATAACTGATTGCTCCAGGTGTATCACTGACAATTTGTCTAACCATTCCGCTTGAATCTTGTTCTTGTGAAGCAATCGGATTTTCATCGTCAAGAATCCATTTTTCAAAAGTATCTCGAGTTCCACTGCCAGAAGCGCGATTCAAAATGACAATTTCCTGGTCATTTCCCCCGACTTCTTTCCAATTAGTAATCTTTCCTAAAAATATTTCTTTCAATTCATCTTTTGATAATTCATCAACGCCAATATCTTGGTTGACAATGGGCGTAATGCCAATAACCGCTACTCGATGGTCGACAAGTTGACTAGCGTCCACACCGCTTTTTTCTTCTGCAAACATATCTGAATTACCAATATCGACTGCTCCTGATTGGACTTGGCTTAAGCCCGTTCCACTACCGCCGCCTTGGACATTCACAAATTGCCCTGGGCGATCTTGTTGAAATTCTTCTGCCACTGTTTCCACTAAAGGCTGCAACGCAGAAGACCCAACTGCTGTAACAGATTCTCCTTGATCAATCCATTGACTGCAACCAGAAAGGATAATTGTAAAACCAAGAGTTAATAATCCTACTATCTTCTTTTTCATTAGAAGCTCCTTTATTAAATTTGTAACTTACAGTAAACGATCATTGCTTTATCCGTTATATAGAAAGCATGATCGCCTTTATTTTAGCATGTTTCTCGCTACTTAAAAACCTTAATTCTACTTCTATAAAAAGAAACCGCTACCCTTATTATTAGGCTGTGACAGGCACTAACAACAGAAGCGGTTTCTTATGTTTTCTATGATAACAGAACGAGTGGTAAAAAAGCTCTCTTTTACATCGTACAGTATTTTACTCCCTTTGTCTTATAAATTTGAATGGACTAACACATAAGATCGTTTGCTAATTAGTTGACTTATGATAAATTACAAACTACTATGAATGCATAAAATCGTTTCCAAAGAGACATTTATTCATGCTTGATGATAGAAATAAGAAGGAGGAGCAAAATGACAATACCAACATTTCAATTAACAGATGGAACGATCTTACCAGCAGTAGGATTTGGAACTGCAAATTTAAAGGGCGCTGAAGGCGTTCAGACACTAACGACTGCTATGCAAAATGGCTATCGGTTATTTGACACAGCGTACAACTATGAAAATGAGGGAACTCTGGGTCAAGCAATCAAAAAATCTAGCCTTACTCGAAAAGATTTATTAATTGCTTCTAAATTACCTGGACGTTCTCACCAATACCGTAAAGCTATTTCAGCTATTCAAGAATCGTTATATCGGACTGGGCTCGATTATTTTGACCTTTATCTTATTCATTGGCCCAATCCCAAGCGCGATGAATATGTAGAAGCATGGCAAGCAATGATTGATGCGCAGCGTTTTGGTCTTATCCGTTCGATTGGTGTTTCGAACTTTTTACCTGAACATTTAGAAAAATTAAAAAAAGAAACAGGCGTGCTTCCAGTGGTAAACCAGTTGGAATTGCATCCATTGTTTAGTCAAAAAGAACAACGAGAGTATCATAAGAAAAACCAAATTTTAACAGAAGCTTGGAGTCCATTAGGGGGTACTGACCATCAATTGGTTAGACCCGTTACCGAATTACCTTTATTAGTAGATTTAGCTAAAAAATACCATAAAAACGTGGGACAAATTATTTTACGTTGGGAATTTCAATTAGGCGTGCTTTCCTTACCTCTGTCACGTAATCCATTTAGACAAGTACAAAATCTTTCCCTTTTTGACTTTGAACTGACAAAGGAGGAAGTACAACAAATTATCGCGCTAGACCAAGAGGATGCTCGTGTTTCAGGACAAGATCCAAAGACCCATGAAGAATTATAATCGTTACAAAAACTAAACTAGCACGCTTCATTTGAACTTATATGTTTATTTTCTTAATAAGCATATAAGTTCAAATTTCTAGTGTCGTTACTAGTTTAATCGACGAGAAAAAAGCAGTTAGATGGTAATCTAACTGCTTTTGCACGTTCCTGAAACGATTTAAATTTTAACTCTAAATAATACTAGAATTTTAGGAAGCGGCGCATAGAAAAAGCGGAACCGATGGACCCGATCACAATACCTATAACCGCTAATAAAAGACTCATTTGCCAATTAAAGCTTCCCGGGCTTAGTAAACTATAATTGGAACGTTCTAAGATCGGATTAATTAACTCATAAGCTCGGTTGTAGACTGAATACATTAATATAATCGGTATAACTGAACCTAAGAGCCCAATCCAACCACCTTCAAGGAAGAAAGGCCAGCGGATGTAACCATTTTTAGCGCCAACCAAACGCATCACTTGGATCTCTTGCTTACGGGTTAGAATGGTCATTCGAATGGTATTAGAAATCAAGAAGATCGCAACGACAATAAGGACAATTGTACCGATTAACCCCCAAGTCCGTACGTTTTGAGCAATACTGAAAATTCGATCGGAAAGATCTTCACCATAAGAGGCTTCCTGAACATATTCAGTCATCCCATTAGCTTCTTCAGTAATCCCTTCTACGTATTGCGGATCATCTGCTCTGACAATAAAGACATCAAGCAGCGGATTATCTTGATCAAATAAGTCCCAAGAATCACCATAAGAGTTTTGTACTCTTTCTAATTCTTCATCCTTACTAGAAAAAGCAATTGAATCTACGTGAGGAATTTCTTCCAATTCTGCTCTTAATTCTTCTTTCTCGTCTTCATCTGCCTCGTAATTCACATAGACGGATACCTCAACATTGTTTTCCATATCTTGAGCTAATTTTACAGTATTTAAAATAATAACAAGAAACGCTCCTAATAAGGTTAACGTTATCGTCACGGCTGTAACAGACGAAACAGTCATCCATCCATTGCGACGTAAGCTTTTTAAGCTTTCTAAAACATGTTGGAAAAAATTCCTAAGCATCGTATCCATACTCTCCTTCCGCTTGGTCTCGAATGATTTTTCCATTCTCAATGGCAATCACACGGTGACGAATCGTATTTACAATGGTTCTATTATGTGTAGCCATTACAACGGTTGTTCCTTGAGCATTGATACGATCTAATAACTTCATAATTTCCCAAGAAATTTCAGGGTCTAAGTTTCCGGTAGGTTCATCAGCAATAACAACTTGCGGTGTATTTACAATCGCCCGTGCGATAGAAACACGTTGCTGTTCCCCGCCAGATAATTGATTAGGAAATACACGTGCTTTATGTTTTAAGCCAACCATATCTAATACATCCATAACCCTTTTTTTGATTTCTCTAGGTCTACGTCCGATAACTTGCATCGCATAAGCGACATTTTCATAAACTGTTTTTCTTTCTAGCAATTTATAATCTTGGAATACCACGCCAATTTCACGACGCAAATATGGCACTTCACGGTTTTTAATGTTCATCAAATCGTATTCAGCAACTTTCAAATCTCCGCCTGTTGGCTTTTCTTCACGATACATTAATTTGATAAACGTTGATTTACCAGCGCCAGAAGGACCAACAACATAAACAAACTCTCCTTGATCGATCGAAATCGAAAGGCCACGGATAGCTGCTGTACCATTCGGATACTTTTTGGTTACATCCTTCATTTCAATCATGGCTATCTCTCCTAAACATTTTTAATCATACCGAATCATTATAGCATGTAAATATTTCAATGAGTTTTCACTAAGTTACATTTTCTTTGCAATTCAATAACTTTTCTTAACCCGGTGCATTTAATTTCATTTTTAAATAAGCATCGATAAATTCATCAATTTGCCCATCCATTACCGCTTGCGTATTCCCTGTTTCATGATCATTTCGATGATCTTTAACCATTTGATAAGGGTGGAAAACATAGGAACGAATTTGCGAGCCCCAACCAATTTCAAGCTGTTCACCGCGCAAGGCAGCTTGTTCTTGTTCTTGCTTTTCAACTTCTTGCTGATACAGTTTTGCTTGTAACATACTCATTGCTTGCTCACGGTTTTTTAATTGGGAACGTTGCGCTTGACTGGCCGCAACAGTACCGGTTGGCAAGTGAGTGATACGTACGGCTGATTCTGTTTTATTAATGTGTTGTCCACCAGCTCCACTGGCGCGATAGGTGTCAATTTTCAATTCATCTGGGTTAATTTCAACAGCAATCGTGTCATCCAATTCTGGCATCACTTCAACTGAACAAAATGATGTGTGGCGTCGTTTTGCAGAATCAAAAGGGGAAATACGAACCAGTCGATGGACTCCTTTTTCTGATTTTAGCAGACCATAAGCGTTATGTCCTTTAATCAACAGGGTCACACTTTTAATTCCTGCTTCTTCTCCTGCTTGATAGTCGATCGTTTCTATTTGGAAATGGTGACTTTCAGCCCAGCGTGTATACATTCTCAATAACATGCTTCCCCAATCTTGTGATTCGGTTCCGCCAGCCCCCGGATGGAGTTCTACAATGGCATTGTTGCTATCATAAGGACCATCTAAGAGCAGTGCCAATTCATAATTAGCCATTTCTTTTTTTAATTTTCCCATTTTTTTATTCAATTCAGTTTGCAAATCACTATCTGCTTCTTCTTGTAACATTTCAAATAAGACTTCGGCATCTTCCACACCCTTGGCTAAATGTTTGAAGTTGTCATAGGTTGCCTTTTTTTGATTGTTCTCATTGATAACCTTTTGCGCTGTTTCTTGATCATCCCAAAAGGAGGGATCTGCCATTTGATTTTCGGCTTGAGCGATATCTTCTTCTAACTGTTCAAGGTCAAAGAGACCCCCTAAAACTTGCGATTTGCTCTTTCATTGCGTCAATTTGATTTCGTATTTCTGCCATTTCCATCCTTATTCCTTCTTTCTTCAAACGTGGTTATCATATCATCTTTTAGTCTATTGCGCAAAATAAGACTGGGCAATGAATGTCCAGCCTTATTTCTTTTTATTTTTTGCCGTGACAGTTTTTATATTTCTTTCCACTACCACATGGACAAGGATCATTACGTCCTACTTTTTTCACATTTGCAGGGCGTTTTTTATCGCTCGTCGTATTTTCTGAGTCTGGTTGTTCTGCTTCGCCTTGAGCAACTTGTTCACGTTGTACGTTTTGGCGAATTTCAGCTTTCATAAACAAACGAGTCACATCGTATTCAATTGCCCCAATCATGTTTTCATACATGGTAAATCCTTCAGTTTGATATTCAACTAATGGATTATTTTGCCCATAAGCACGTAACCCGATCGATTGACGCAATTGATCCATCGCATCAATGTGATCTGTCCATTTTGTATCGACCACACGTAAGATCACGACTTTTTCAAATTCTAGCAATTGTTCAGGACTATTTAGTTGTTCTGTTTTTTCTTCAAATTTTTCTTGCGCAAGTTGGTACAGATAATCGTTTACTTCTTGTGCTGACTTCCCTTTTAAGTCATCCACAGAAATACTATCTTCATTAACTAACACATTACCAGCAAAATCAACTAATCCTTCATAGTTCAATTGGTTTTCTTCTAATTGTGTATGTCCAGCGACCACTCGTTCGATCGTCCGTTTTACCATATGCATCAAGGTTTTTGATAATGACTTATCTTCTAAAATCACTTGTTGTCTTTGTCCATAAATGACTTCACGTTGTTCACGCATCACATCATCATACTGCAAGACATTTTTACGGGTATCATAGTTATTCCCTTCAACTCGTTTTTGTGCTGATTCTACTTGCCTTGATAGCATTCTGCTTTGAATAACAGCATCTTCATCATCAACCTTCATCCGATCTAAAAAGCTTTTAATTCGCTCAGAACCAAAACGTTTCATTAAATCGTCTTCTAAAGATAGATAAAATTGAGACAAACCAGGGTCCCCTTGACGTCCAGAACGCCCTCGCAGTTGGTTATCAATCCGACGAGACTCATGTCGCTCAGTACCAATAACAGCTAAACCGCCAACTTCGGGAACACCTAAACCTAATTTAATATCCGTTCCCCGTCCAGCCATGTTCGTTGCAATGGTTACAGCACCTTTTTGACCGGCGTTTAGGATAATTTCTGCTTCTTTAAAGTGGTTTTTAGCATTTAAAACTTCATGCGGAACACTTTCTTTTGTTAGCATATTAGAAAGTAGCTCTGAAGTTTCCACTGCTACTGTCCCCACTAGAACAGGTTGTCCTTTACGGTAGCGTTCTTTAATGTCTTGTGTTACAGCTTTAAATTTACTATTTAAAGTTGGGTATAATAAATCAGAACGATCTTCACGAACAATAGGTTTGTTAGTTGGAATTTGAATAACTTCCATATTATAAATTTCTCGGAATTCTTCTTCTTCTGTTTTAGCTGTCCCAGTCATCCCAGCTAGCTTATTATACATCCGGAAAAAGTTTTGGAAGGTGATTGATGCCATAGTTTTGGTTTCATCTTCGATATCCACACCTTCTTTGGCTTCAATCGCTTGATGGAGTCCATCTGAATAACGACGCCCTTCCATAATACGTCCGGTAAATTGGTCTACAATTAATACTTTTCCATCTTGAACTACATAATCATTGTCGCGAATCATGATATAATTTGCACGTAAAGCCTGATCCATATAGTGGGTCAACGCAGCATTATCAATATCATATAGATTATCTAAGTTAAAAGCATCCTCAGCCTTTTCTATACCGGATTCTGTTAGACTGATTGTTTTTGACTGAACATCAATCTTATAGTCTTCATCTTCTTTTAATCGCTTAACAAAGCTGTCTGTACGCACATAAAGAGCCGTTGATTTTTCGGCTTGGCCAGAAATAATCAAAGGGGTTCTTGCTTCATCAATTAAGATTGAATCGACTTCATCGACAATCGCATAATTAAGCGGACGTTGAACCATTTGGCTAGGATAAACAACCATATTATCTCTTAAATAGTCAAACCCTATTTCGCTATTGGTACTATAGGTAATATCACTATAATAAGCTGCTCGTTTTTCTTCAGTTGTTTTTGAGTTAACATTTAATCCTACAGTCAGCCCTAAAAAGTTATATAATTCGCCCATTTCTGTTGAGTCACGCGACGCTAGGTAGTCATTAACGGTTACCACATGAACACCTTTTTGTGACAATGCATTCAAATAAACCGGCATCGTTGCGGTTAAAGTTTTTCCTTCACCAGTACGCATTTCAGAGATATTACCATCGTGTAACACGATTGCTCCCATTAACTGTACATGAAAAGGATATAAACCTAATACTCGTTTAGCAGCTTCACGCACTACAGCAAAAGCTTCTGTTAATAATTCATCTAAGGTTTCACCATTTATATAACGCTCTTTAAATTCCTCTGTTTTTTGTCGTAATTCATCATCAGACAAAGAACTTGTTTCATCCGCTAACGCTTCGATTTTATCAGCCATCCGATCGAGGCGTTTTATTTCCTTTTTATCATTTTCAATCAATGTTTTAAAAAAGTTGGCCATTCTTATAAAAATCTCCTTTATTAAAGACAACTTGCTAACAGCTAGTAAAAAACTGTTTTTAAATTGCCACTTTACTTCAGTAACATTTATCGTCTACTAGAAAGTCTTCCTTATATTTTAGCACGTGTTTTATTTGATTGCTACTGTTTTGTGAAGGCTTATCCACGATTTTCATATCCGTTAATAATCTAACATGAAAAAGCTCATAGAACAATTCTATGAGCTCCATATTAGTAAAAATTTGAAAAATAAGCAGAGACCTCTGCTCTTAGCTGAAGTCTCTGCTTACTCGTTTGTTAACAATTAGTCGATATCTGTTTCAATCAATCCGTATTTCCCATCTTTACGACGATAAACAATGCTAGTTCCATTTGTTTCAGCATCTTCAAAAATGAAAAAGCTGTGTCCTAACATGTTCATCTGTAATACGGCTTCTTCACTATCCATTGGTTTTAATGAAAGACGTTTGGTACGTACGATTGCAAGGTCAGAACCGTTCTCTTCTTCGGGCTCTTCCTCGTTAAAAATGGCAGCACGCTCCACTTTAGCATTGGCCGTATCCCGATTTTTTCGATTGATCTTGGTTTTAAATTTGCGGATCTGCCGTTCCAATTTATCAACAACTAAGTCGATACTACCGTATAGATCCGGTGAGGTTTCTTCTGCACGCAAGACAAGGTAAGGTAGCGGAATCGTGACTTCTACTTTAGCGGTTTTTTCTGTATAAACTTTTAGATTTACGTGAGCGGTCGCTTCAGGTACATCATTAAAATAACGTTCTAATTTACCCACTTTCTTCTCCACGTAATCACGAATCCCTTGAGTAACTTCTATGTTTTCTCCTCGAACATTGTATCTAAACATAACAATTGCCCCTTTCATCTGCCAATTAAAGAAGATAAAGAATGGTTCTTTTTCCTCTTCTTATATTCATTATATCGAACTTTAGTATAAATGCAAAAGAAATCGTTAACAATTTTAACTTCTCTTTAACGAGCAAGTGAAAATGTTTGAATCTTTTCTGGTTGGTAACTTTGTAATATTTCAGCTGCATGAAAAAGCGTCCTGCCAGTCGTATAGACATCATCGACTAATAACACTTTTTTATTTTTTATATTAGCTGCAGCTTTAGTCGCCTTAAATACTTGCGGAGCTGCCAAACGTTCTTGTCGGTTTTTATCGGATTGCGGTGTGCTGTCTACATCCTTTTCCAATAGATCTTGCGTTTTGATTCCTGCTGCTTGTAAAAAAGCTTCCACCTGATTAAAGCCTCGTTGAGAAAAACGAGCGTCTGATAAAGGAATACTACAAACCAGCCAACCTTTCTTGTGAGAAAAATAAGCTTGAATTTCAGATATAAATGTTGCTTTCAATCGAAAATCGCCTAAAAATTTATACTGCTGAATCCACTTTTTAAACGCCTCATCATAGGAAAATAATGCTTGATGACAAAAATCATACCTTGGATACATCGCTTGCCATTGTTGGCATTCCTCACAGCGAGTCGTCCATCCTGGTTTGCAGCAAGTAGGACAAGCTGGTGCGGTTATTTTTTTGAATTTTTCTTGGCAAAGATAACAACGTTCGCTTTTGATTAACAAAGGAAAAAGCAGCTCTTTAATGGTTAAATTACGGACAATTTCTTGCTGACAATAACTACATTTCATTTTATAACCACTCCTGAGCTAATCGATTCATCTTTTTAATTTCCTCACAGGCATGACGTATCGCCAATGTTTTCTGATCATAAAAAAAGATAACTTGACCATAATGATAAACTCCCTTGCGATCGACTCGACCCGCGATCTGCACCAAGACTGATTTGCTATAAATTTTATGATTCGCTCCCATAATAACAACAGAAATATGATCAAAAGTAACGCCACGCTCAAGAATTGTGGTACAAAAAAGAATACGATAAGCTCCCTCACGCATATGTTGCACTTTTTCTTCTCTTTGTTCATCTTGGGCAGAAACACAATCCATTTCCTGTGAGTTAAAGAATTCGCTCACTTTGGCATATAATTTTTGCATATAGCTAATGCTAGGACAAAAAACCAACACATCATTGTCTTTCAACAATTTTTTCAAACAAACGATTAATTTCTTGATTTTCCAATTTGATTGATAGCAATATTGCCATTTCTCATACCAAACTAACTGTGGTACCACTAATGGTCGTTGATGAAAACGTAGTGGTAGTTTTTCAACGCAGAATGTGTCTTTTAACGATTCTAATAGATGTTCAGGTGGCGTTGCACTCAAGTAGATATAATTTCCTGCTTTTTTTAAAGCATTTCTTTGAGCAAATGCCAGCGTTTGATCTCCTTCATAGGGAAAAGCATCAATCTCATCAATGATTAATAAGTCAAACGCTTGATAGAAATGAAATAGCTGATGGGTTGTACAGATAGTCAAAGCATTATAGCGGTACGTTTCAGTAGAATCACCATATAAAAGTAAGGTCTCCTCCTGAGGAAATACTTCATTAATACGCGGGTAAAGCTCACGACAAACGTCAATTCTAGGCGAAGCAATCGCTACGCGACCCCCATTTTGCAAACAATACCTTAACACCGGAAAGATCATCTCGGTTTTACCAGAACCAGTTACAGCCCAGACAAGTGAATTTTTAGCACGACAGTAATTTTCTAAAATATTGTCTGAAATTTTTTGTTGTGCCGGCGTCAAGCTTCCCTGCCAAGTAAAAACAACCTCTCTTGAAACATTAGGTTTTTCTACTTGTGATACCAAGTAAGTCTGACTGGTTACTCTACCAAACTGAATGCAGTATGGGCAATAATAACTTTGATTAGGCAGTTGGTTTTCTTCTTTAGAAAAACGACTGCCACAACGCTGACAAGACACTTTAGCACTAACTTCTAACCCAGCTCGCCATTGAAACGAATTATCAAGTGTAGCAATCTCATCTTTTTGCATCGCCTTTTGGCGACCATATAGTTCCTCCATATTTATCACCTCAATGATAAATACGCAAAAAAAGCAGAAGTCTTTTTTGACTTCTGCTTTTTCTTAATTTTTATTCATTAATTAAACTAAGCGCTTGTTGTAAGACATTTTCGCCATTCATCATGCCATAATCTGACATGTTAATCACATCAATTGGAATGCCTTTAGGTGCTAATTTTTTTTCATAGTCATTTTTCATGAAACGCACTTGCGGACCTAATAATAAAACATCCACATCTTTATTTTCTAATTGAGTATCTGCTTCAGAAGATGATACTGCAAAAATGTCTGTGTCGACTCCTTGTTCTTCAGCAGCTTTTTGCATCTTTGTTACCAACAAACTAGTACTCATTCCGGCAGAACATACGAGCATGATCGTTTTTTGTGCCATAAATAATCTCCCCCCCACTTTTTAAAACTAAAAACAACAAAGTATATCTTTAATTATAAAGTTTTTCTATGCATTGTCAACGTTTACTCAGTCGATTGGCCTAATCCAGCTTGATTTGAGCAATGGGCGAAAAACAACAAATTCTTTTTCCAAATTCACATGGACCACTTCATAGTTGGCATTTAGCCAAGCATAAGCACCATTTTCAGGATGGAGATAATCATTCGCCCACCAATCGATCGAAGTACGGGCCGATTTTGGTAGACCACGGGCAGGAAACAACAGCTCATCAAATTGAGTAAAAGTTAATGTGACTTGCGTACCGCCATTATTTCTGAGATATGCGGTAACCACGTCATATTTCTTTCTCCTTCCTGCCATACCAAATCCCCCTCTTTTCTTCATTATCACGCTTAAAACGACAAAATGCAACTTTTAAGCGAAAAACTGCCATCCACTGTCTGTCTATATTATACTATAAATACAGAATAAAAATAGAGGTGAATCATCATGCTTGATACCTATCGTACCATTCAAAAAGATGGCCAGGCTGAACTAGAAATAAAAAAATCACGTTTTATCTGTTCCTTAAAACGTGTCTATACAGAGAAAGAAGCCCGAAATTTTATCCAACAATTAAAAAAAGAACATTGGAAAGCCAATCATAATTGTAGTGCTTTTGTCATCGGGGAAACAAACGATATTCAACGTTCTAGTGATGACGGTGAACCGGCTGGCACCGCCGGAAATCCGATGTTAGAGGTCTTAAAAAAACAAGAATTGATTAATGTCTGTGCAGTAGTAACCCGCTATTTTGGTGGAACTAAATTAGGCGCAGGCGGTTTGATTCGGGCTTATTCACACTCCGTTAGCCATGCTTTAGAAGAGACCAACATCGTTCAAGGCTTTTTGCAACAGGAAGTTTATGTAACTATTGAATATTCCCTTTTAGGCAAACTCCAACATTTTCTAGAACAACAAGATTATAGGATTGCAGATACCCAATATTTAGAAAATGTTACTTTGTGCGTGCTCGTTGAAGAAACCCAGGCTTTTATTGCTGCAGTAACCGAACTATTAAGCGACCAAGCAACCTTTGAAAAGGGTGAAAAACGCTACTATGAACACCTGATAAAAAAATAAAAAGCACTTGTCGGCTCGGACCGAAGTGCTTTAGCTTATTTTTCTAAAAAGAATTCAAAACGATTTCCCACATACTGACTGCGCACATACTCAAATGGTGTACCATTTTCAAAATAAGAAACTTGCCGCATCAATAAAATAGCATCGCCTTTTTTTATTTGCAGGTATTCAGCTTTTTTTTCTGAAGCAATGACAGCAGAAATGGTTTGATTAGCCCCGCCAATCTTGTGTTTCCCTTTTTCTTCTAAAGTCCGGTATAAGGAAGCAGAAATTTCGTCTTTGCTAAATTCGCGGATAATTTTTTCCGGAATACTGGCAACTTCAAAACAAATGGGGATATCATCTGCTAAACGGATTCTTTCCATCCGCAAGATTGCTTCATGTTCAGCCAAATTCAGACGTTCCATTTCACTCGAACTTGGTTGTGTAAAAAAATAAGAAATGGCTTTACTCGAAGGTTTACGCCCTTGAGAAAGCATAATTTCGGTAAAGCTTGTAGTCCCAGACATCTTTTCTTGCACTTTTTGGCGTGCAACATAGGTCCCTGAACCAATTTTTCTTTCCAGAATTCCTTCATCAGATAATGTCTGAATCGCTTGTCTAAGTGTCATCCGACTGACACCGAAATCTTCAGCCAATTCCCTTTCAGAAGGAAGACGGTCACCGATTTTCCAATATTCCGCTTCAATTTTCTCTTTAATTTTATCATGAATTTGCAGATATACAGGCAATGTTTCGGCCAAAGATACCACCTCCTACTACTTTCTAATTTGTTTTAGTTCTAAATAAGTTATGCTTTAAAAAAAGAGGAAAATTGGTCATACTTCCCTTTATTTTACGCAAAAACAGTAGTTAAAAAAATTAAAAATAAAAACCAACACGCAACCATACTTGCGTGTTGCAGCTATTTATCGAATTTTTGCTTGCCATTTGATGCGTTGTCGAGTTGGTCGTTGTTCCTTAACCTTTACTCCTTCTTTTCCCACATTTACTTGTACATCTTTTTTTGATACATCATAAATTGTTTCTGCTGCTTCTGTAATCTTTTCTTTTAAGTTTTTTCCGATTTTCATCTCAACACTTCCTTTAACGATTTAATTGAAAAATTTTGCCCGCTTTCATTTCCACTATGTCTAACTAAATACAATCTTTCTCTTAGATTATCGCAAAAACTAGTTGAAATCAACAAAAAAAGCACCAGAAAGAATCTGATGCCTTAAAACTGGGATAGCTGGATTCGAACCAGCGCATGATGGAGTCAAAGTCCATTGCCTTACCGCTTGGCTATATCCCAATGGTGGAGGAGAAAGGATTCGAACCTTTGAACCCGAAGGAACGGATTTACAGTCCGCCGCGTTTAGCCACTTCGCTACTCCTCCAAAAAGTCTGGTAAAAAACCTGACTTAAATATGATACAAGATATTTTTTATTTTTGCAATAACTTTTTAACAAAAAATTTTATTGTTCGTGTAAATTCCAGCGACGAATAATCGTTTCAATGGCTGTATCCATAGTTTTACTAGCACCTAAATCTTCGTCTTCAGCAAAGCTTTGGAATTCTTTGGGGCCATAATGGAGTACTTCCCCAATCCTTTTTTTGCCAATATAAAGTTCGGTCACCGAATAGTTCTGGCCGTTAATATTGCGTGTTGTTTCTTCACTTCGTACTTCAATTTCCTTATTTTTCTTCAAACTTCTCACCCCGCATTTTATTTTAGCATATTTTTTTCATAACACTAGCCTAAAGCTCAAAAAAACAAGACAAAAGTTCTGCCTTGTTTCTTTATTTTATGCATTAGTTAAAACACAAGAAATAACAGTATAACCCGCGTCATTTAGTATTTGAGAAATTTGTTCTGTCGCTTGGGAGTCGATTTGAGCTTCAATAATGGTTTTATCCGTTTGCCGATCCACTACTAATGTTGAAATACTAAAATCGGCATCTGCTAAAGTTTGGGCAATGGTCGCTAAAATCCCCTTATGATCTTTTGTAATTTGGATCGTTACTCGTGTGCCCCCACTATTATATCCAGTGATTTTCAAGAAAGCATCAAAAATATCATTATTAGTGATGATCCCTTGTAACTGTTCATCTTTTACCACTGGCAATACTCCAATTTTTTTAGCTCTCATTAAACTGATAGCTTCTTCTAAAAGCGCATCTGGAGCAATAGTTGCCACTTTCTTTACCATAACATCTTGTACCGTCGTTTTATTCAATAAAAAGTTCGTTTCGTGAATACTTAAACTAGTAGCTGACGATGGCATTGCTGCTTGTATCGTTCCTTCAGTAATTAATCCTACAAGTTGGTCATTTTTTAATACAGGTAAACGGTGAATATCATGTTCTTTCATTAGATCAACAGCATCAAAAATTGGATCTTGGGGAGCTACTGTTATCAGATTTTTTGTCATAAAATCACGTACCGCCATTTTTTACCCTCCTAAATAAGCTTTCTTCACTTCATCACTGTCTGCAAGTTTTTTTCCAGTGCCCTGT
Source organism: Tetragenococcus koreensis (assembly GCF_003795145.1). Lineage (GTDB taxonomy): Bacteria > Bacillota > Bacilli > Lactobacillales > Enterococcaceae > Tetragenococcus > Tetragenococcus koreensis. Next base: position 1,100,905 of record NZ_CP027786.1, read on the forward strand.
AAAACAATCTTGCCACTTTCTAATACATACCCACGGTCAGCAATTGATAAGGCCATTTGTGCATTCTGTTCAATTAGTAAAACGGTGGTTCCTTGTTTTTTGATTTCTTCAATAGTAGCAAAAATTTCTTTAATGAAAATAGGCGCCAGTCCCATAGAGGGCTCATCCAATAATAATAGCTTAGGTTTTGACATCAAGGCACGCCCCATTGCCAGCATTTGCTGTTCGCCCCCTGACAAAGTCGCTGCGTCCTGATTTTTTCGTTCTTCTAAAATCGGAAATTTAGAAAAGATTTGATCAAACATTTCTTTTGATTGCTTATCCTTTCGCAAAAAAGCGCCCATTTCTAAATTCTCTTTCACCGTCAATCCACGAAAAACATGACGGCCTTCAGGAACTTGCGATAACCCTCGAGCGACAATTTTTTGCGGAGCCTTTTTATCAATTGCTTGCTCTTCAAAATAGATATGACCGCTGCGCGTTCGAACTAAGCCAGAGATTGTCCGTAGTATTGTCGTTTTTCCCGCCCCGTTAGCACCAATCAGCGTAACAATTTCTCCTTGATCTACATGAAAAGAAATATCATGAACGGCTTGGATCATGCCGTAACGCACGGATAAATTTTCTACTTTTAACATTAGGATTCACCTCCTAAGTAGGCGTCGATCACACTTTGATTGGTTTTGATCTCTGCTGGTGTACCTTTAGCGATCACACGGCCGTACTCTAAGACATAGATGCGTTCGCAAACGTCCATAACTAAACTCATGTCATGTTCAATTAAGACAATAGTGATTTCAAACTTTTCTTGTACTTCCCGAATTAAGCTGGTTAAATCGGCTGTTTCATTGGGATTCATACCTGCTGCTGGTTCATCCAGGAATAAAATCTGCGGCTCAGTTGCTAAGGCGCGCACAATTTCTAAGCGACGTTGTTGACCGTAAGGGAGGTTTTTAGTAAGTGTATCTTTTTTATCCACCAAATTGAAAAGCGATAACAGTTCCATTGCCTTATTTTGCAGTTGTTCTTCCATTTTGTAAAATTTCGGTAAACGCAAAACACTGGTCACAAAGTTTTCTTTATGTTTAGCATTCATCGCGATCAATACATTTTCCATTACCGACAGGTCTTTAAACAAACGAATATTTTGAAAGGTACGTGACAGTCCCAAATCAGCAATTTTGTAAGACTTCATTCCATTTAAGCGTGTGCTTTTCCCGTTACCCGTTAGCGTAATTTCGCCACTTGAAGGAACATACACACCTGTCAATAAGTTAAATAAAGTGGTTTTCCCCGCTCCATTAGGACCAATTAGTCCTACTAATTCATTTTTTTCTAAATCAATATCTACCTGAGAGACGGCAGCTAATCCGCCGAAATTTTTAGTTAAATTATTAACTGTTAATAGAGGCATCTTGGTCGTCTCCTTTCTTGCTAAATTTATCAATAATTCTCTTAATCGAAAATTCCCAGGTTCCTAAAAGACCACTAGGTTTAAAAATCATAATAACAATAATAGCTAAGGCATAGATAATCATTCGCAAGCTGCCAAAATCTTGTAAGTACATATTCAAAAAACCTAATACGCCAGCTGCGACAATAGCTCCAGTCGTACTACCAATGCCTCCAAATACTACAATAATTAAAATATCAATGGATTTCATAAAATCATAATCATTAGGAAAAACGGATTGCTGGTAAGTAGCATATAAAGAGCCTGCTAAACTGGCCAACATTGCGCCTAATACAAAAGCAGTTACCTTGTATTTAGCCGTATTTACACCCATCGCTTCAGCAGCAATTTCATCTTCACGTACAGCAAGCGTTGCCCGTCCGTCACCTGAATGGATATAATTGGACACCAGTAAAATAGCCAGCACCATAAAAATAAAAACGACTTGCCAATTGCTAAATTGTGGTATTCCAAAAATTCCTGAAGGGCCATTAGTCAACTCGTCAAAGTTCACAATGAGTATCCGGATAATTTCTGATACACCTAGCGTTGCAATAGCTAGATAGTCACCTTTCAAACGCAACGTTGGAACCCCAACAATTAAGGCAATAAAGCCTGAGATAAGCATCCCACCCACTAATGATAAAGCAAAAGCTAGATAGGTAGGATTATCTTGCGTTAGAATAGCTGCTGCATAAGCGCCAATTGCCATAAATCCCGCATGTCCTAAAGAAAGCTGGCCAGAAAAGCCGATAATTAAATTTAAACTAACCGCTAAAATGACGTTAATTCCAATATTAACAATAATTGCATCGGTAAAAATAGTAATGAAACCACCGTTGTATAAAGCAAATAAACCAAAATAGATCACACATGCAAGAGCAAGCCATATAAGATTATATTTTAAATTTTTCTTCATCTTTATCGCCTACACTTTCTCTTTAATATTTTTCCCTAAAATACCGGCCGGACGAACGAGTAAAATAATAATCAAAACCAAGTAAACCAAGGCATCTTTATAGTCGGAAAAGCCAAACACTGTAGCCATTGTTTCAATCAATCCGATCACAAAGCCGCCCAAGGCAGCACCAGGGATGATACCAATACCACCAAGAACTGCTGCTACAAAAGATTTTAGTCCCGGCGCCACGCCCATCATAGGATCAATCGAATTGTAATATAATCCAATTAGCATCCCACCTGCCGCTGCCAGTGCTGAGCCTAAAGCAAAAGTAAAAGAAATCGTACGATTAACGTTGATCCCCATTAATTGAGCAGCATCATTATCTACACTTACTGCCCGCATTGCTTTACCCATTTTTGTTTTCTTAATAATAACTTGCAACAAAATCATTAACGTAACAGAAACAACCAATATCAATAATTGAATATTACTGATATCAATCACTCCCAATGAATAAGTTTTTCTGGCAATTGATTGTGGATAAGGTCTTGAATCTGGTGAAAAGAAATAAATCATAACATTTTGCAACAGATAGGAGACCCCAATAGCAGTAATTAATGATGAAATTCTGGTAGACTTTCTTAAAGGACGATAAGCCAGAAATTCGATGACTACCCCTAAAAACGCAGAAACTACCATCGAAATTGCCAATGCAGCAAAAAATCCCCAAGCATTGGGTAAGACTTGCCAAGTATTAAATGATTGAATTAAAAAATAACCAATAAAACTACCAATCATATAGATCTCACCATGAGCGAAATTTATTAAATTAATAATGCCATAAACCATTGTATAACCCAGCGCCATTAAAGCGTAAATACTTCCTAGAAACAATCCATTCACTAATTGCTGAATCATTAGTTCCATTGTTATCACTTCCAATAAAAATTATATTTTAACTAAAGGAAGCTGGGACAAAATCAAACAAGAAGTTTTGTCCCAGCTTTTTTGCTGTATCCCTATTCCCTTGTTTTAAGGTTCAATTGTTTCAGCTGAACTTTCCTCTCCATCGGTAAACCCGACAACAACTAGTGGTTTTTCTGGATTATGATCTTGGTCAACCGAAATATTACCAGTAACTCCCACAAAGTCTTGCAGTTCTGCTAATCCCTTAGCAATATCAGTTGAATCTGCAGAATCTTCGTTTTCGATAGCAGCTTTAATCATCAACATCGCATCATAAGACAATGCATTAAAAGTCGACGGCTCTTTATCATATTTACCTTTAAAATCGTCGATAAATGGTTCTACTGTATCATTTGCTGGAGCTAGAGCGGAAAAGTGCCCAGTATAGAAAACATTTGAAACATTTTCTTCACCAGCTAATTCAATCATTTTTTCATCGCCGAAACCATCAGCCCCAATAATTGGCTGTTCAATTCCCATTTCACGCGCTTGTTTTATGATCAACCCTGCTTCTTCATAATAACCTGGTACATACAACACATCGAAGTCAGTTTCTTTCAATTTCGTTAATGCTGCTTGGAAATCTTTATCGCCTTTAGTAAAGTTTTCTTGCGCAACAATATCGCCATCGTATTCATCAGTAAATGCTTTAGTTAAACCTGTAGCATAATCACTAGAATTATCTCCCAAGATCGCAGTTTTTTCAGCTTCTAAATTATCAGTCGCATATTTCGCTAAAATAACCCCTTGGAAACTATCTTGGAAACAAGAACGGAAAATATATTCTTGTACTTGGTCATTACTTACCGTGATTGAATCATCTGTTCCAGAAGGTGTAACCATAGGTACTTGTGCTTTAGTAACATTAGGAATTGCTGCTTTTACCGCACCCGAAGTGGCTGGTCCAATCATTGCCACAATATTATCATTGGTTGTTAAATTTGCAGCTGTTGTCGCTGCTTCATTATTATCAGATTTATTATCTTTGGTTACTAATTCAACATCCTTACCCAAAATTCCGCCATCTTCATTAATTTTTTCGACAGCTAATTCTGCTCCTTCTTCTTCTTGCGCACCATATCCAGCGACTGCTCCGGATAGTTCAAGGTTCAACCCTACCTTGATTGTGTCGCCTTCTTGCTGATTACCAGCATTGCTATTGTCGCCAGCAGCGCCAGCACTTCCACCACTAGGTCCCGCACTACAAGCTGACAAAAAAAATAACCCTACAAACAAAAATGCAAATTTCTTTTTCATTTATTCCCCCTACTTTCTGCAAATGAATATGAAATTAATATACAGAAAATTCACAAAATTGTCAACGTATTTTTCAGAATATTTTGTATATTATTGTGTTAACTAATCGTTTCTAGTAATTAAAAAGAGAGTTAAACTAGGATGGTTCCCTTTTCAATCAATAGACATGGGATTTTTTTCAAGCTACGATTTCTGAGATAGACTTTCTTGGATAACGAATGCTTAAAACATTATTCATCTTTTCATTTTCGGAGAACATTTTTGTTTTTCTTTCTCCGTCTTTTCATTCTTGGATAACGTTTTACTGTTTCTTTCTCCACCTTTTGCTATTTTTGAGCGTTTTATGTTGATTTGGTCGCTTTTTCGGATAAAGACTTTGCTTTTCATTATCCGTCTTTGTATTCTTGGATAACGAACACTTCAAACGTTATTCATCTCTTCATTTTCGGAGAATGTTTTTAACTTTTGTTATTCGTTCAATTGTGGAATGAACATTGTTTTGATTTTTCTTGGCTCATTCAAAGTTCTATTTTTTTCTTGCTGTAACTCGATTAGTTACTGCATTTTCATTTTGTCCATTTCCTTTTTCCAATTTGCCATTCGATAACTCAAAATATAGCTAGAATGTAATTTTCTATAGTGTCTATTAAATTCGTTCAATTTGAACTATCATTCACGAATCCAATTAAGTGATTTTGCCAAAGCCTATCCCGCCAATAAACAATGAAAATATTACTATCCTTAAATAAAATAGATCATACTTCAAATTTACACCTATTAGAATAGGTATAATGGCTATATTCCAAAAAGCGATTTCTCTTTGCCAACCTATGGGTATTCCATACCCAGAGTTCTCCCCGTTTGGCCTGGAAAAATCAATTGGAGAATAGCTGCTGCTGACATTGCAGCTATCACTAAAATGAACGGCGTACTTAATAGCTTATTCGTTTTCATCCTCCACTTCGTAACGAATTTTTCAAGTTAAAGTTCTCTGCGTCGCTAATCATTTCATTTTTTTAACTTAAGACGATTAGTTTCACTGACTTGATATTCCCAGTTATACTTTCCTTTATTAAATTTTTTACGACAAAAAACCTCAAGTGCTTGTTTACACTTGAGGTTTAAACGTTTCTATATGTTTCAATGACTTTTATAAGTATATACCGGTTGTTCTTTGTCTACAGTATTTTTACTTAAGGAAAACTTCTGAGGCACGTAATCAATCCCACCCTTAGCAAAAGGGTTACAACGTAAAATCCTAGCTATTCCCATTAACAGACCCTTGAACGCTCCATGAACTTTCAACGCCTCAATCATATAGCTCGAACAAGTAGGATAATAACGGCAGCTTGGAGGAAACAGGGGAGAAATAAACCGTTGATATCCCCTAATTAGAAATACGAAAATTTTTTGCATAAACTTTGGACTCCTTTGAATGAAAAGAAACAAAAGGGTTGTGACATAAGTAAAGGTAAGACAAAAATACCCGAACTATTTGATGGGATTCCCTAATTGTCGTGAATTTGCAACGAGGACCTGCCAGAGCGCAGGAGCAATCTCTCTTATAGTTCGGATATTTTATTATCAAAAGGACTTCAAATCACAGCCCCTTAAAATTGAATAAATTCAAAAATGTGTTGCCATAGCGCTCGGCTGAAAACATGCATTGGTGCGCCATCACCAATTACACCATATCCAATCATCAGACCGATAGAAAATAAAAGCATGGCCAATACAATCACTGATAAAATTTTGATTAATGAAATTAATACATCACGACTTAAATACATCATGACCTCCAATATTTATACATGGACCTCTTCTTTTACTTCTTTTTCTGTACTATCAGAAATACGCTCAACCTGAGCTCCTAATTTCTGAAGTTTTTCATGAAAGTGATAGTAACCACGATCGAGATATTTTAAATTACGTACACGAGTAATACCCTCAGCATCTAAACCAGCTAAAATCAATGCAGCCGCAGCCCGCAAATCCGTCGCATAAACTAGGGCTCCTTGAAGTGCGTCATTGCCTTGCATAATGGCTACATTTCCATCTATTTTCATATGAGCATTCATTTTCCGCATTTCTTCTAAATGTTGAAACCGATTTTCAAAAACTGTTTCTGTAGTAACACTTGTTCCATTTGACAATAACTGTAATACACTCATTTGAGCTTGCATGTCTGTAGGAAATCCTGGATGAGGAAGAGTTTTCACATCAGTAGGCTTTAATTGTTCAGGCCCTTTAACGTGAATGCCTTCTTCGCTTTCGATTACTTCAGCACCCATTTCTTTTAATTTAGAAATTAATGGCCGATTGTGTTCAGCAATCGCGTCTTTAATAAAAACATCATTTTTTGGCATTGCACCAGCAACCATAAAAGTTCCTGCTTCAATTCGATCTTGTACAATTGCATGTTGTACAGCATGTAATTGTTCAACGCCTTCAATTCGCATGGTTTCAGTTCCAGCTCCATGAATTTTAGCGCCCATTTTATTAAGTACATTTGCTAAATCGACAATTTCAGGTTCTCTTGCTACATTATCGATCGTTGTTGTCCCTTTTGCTTTGACTGCTGCCATCATAATGTTTTGTGTTGCACCAACACTAGGAAAGTCAAGGTAAATATTATTACCTTCCAACTGATCAGCAAATGCTTCAATATAACCATTCTCTTGTTTAATGGTAGCACCAAGAGCTTGGAAACCTTTTAAATGAAGATCAATAGGTCGTTTTCCGATTGCACAACCACCAGGCATTGCAACTTTTGCATGGCCATTGCGAGCCAATAACGGTCCCATAACAACGATTGAAGCGCGCATTTTACTAACGTATTCATAAGGTGCTTCAACTTCCAATGGGAAAGAAGCATCAATAGTTATTTCCTTTTTATCTAAGTTAAAATCAATTTTTGCATTTAAATGGTGAATGACTTCTTTCATTGTAAATACATCTGAAAGAATGGGGACGCTACTTAAACTTGTCGTTCCTTCTTCTGCTAATAAACTAGCAGCTAAAATTGGCAAGACGGCGTTTTTTGCCCCTTCAATTTCTACAGTTCCTTTTAATTGATTACCTCCATAAACGATAATCTCTTCCATGACGTTCCCTCCAAATAGAACATGTTACTTTTTGACAAAAATCTTTTTAAAGTATACCATATCCTTCTTTGATAATATAGTTAATTGTTTTAAAGAAATGTTAAGAATAAGTTTTTACTCAATGTAATAATCTCTAAGAAAAAACTGCTTGCGATATAACCGATCACAATTGATAAAAATACAATTAGCATTCTAATTTGTGTCGTATGAAAAGATTTAAAAAGGGCATCAATACGCAGAGCACCTAATGACCAAAACGCTAGATAAATAAAAGCAAAATGACTGATCAAACGTACAAGTGCGTCGATTCCAAATGTTTGCATAAAAATAACCTTCCTTGTTAAATCTCACTATAATCATGTTAACATAAAACAGAAAAATAAAAAATCAACAGCTTTTAAATTTTATTAAGCTTAAAAAAAGCAGCTAGAAGTATTCTAACTGCCTTCTTTTTCTACCTATGCTCTGAAACATTGATGCGGTTGAGTGCACGGTGAAGTGCCACTTCGGCCCGTCGTAATTCGTCCACATCCGTTGTTTCTTTTGCTTTTTCAATACTTTCTTCCGCTCTTTGTTTGGCTCTTTGAGCACGTGTTACATCAATATCACGTGCTCTTTCCGCACTATCAGCAATGATAGTTACAACATTATCACGCACTTCGATAACACCGCCATTAACGGCCACCCAATTTGTGTGATTCTCAGAGTCTATTCTTTTAACACGTACCTCCTCGATATCTAAGGGGGCAATAATTGGCGCATGATTTGCTAAAATTCCAAGTTCGCCATTTGTTGTTACAGCAACCACCTTTTCTGCATGATGGTCAAAAACCAAACCATTAGGCGTTACCACATTGACCGTTAAATATTGCTCCATATGCAAGGCACCTCTTTCTAGCTACCTGTTTTTTCTGCTTTTTCAACAGCTTCTTCAATTCTACCAACACTTCTAAAAGCTTCTTCAGGTAAATTATCATGTTTACCGTCTAAAATTTCTTTAAAACCTTTAACCGTTTCTTTGACAGGAACATAAGAGCCTGGTTGACCGGTAAATTGTTCAGCTACATTGAAATTTTGTGACAAGAAATTTTGAATTTTACGCGCACGAGAAACCAATGTTTTTTCATCATCAGATAACTCATCCATTCCCAAAATTGCAATAATATCTTGTAACTCATGGTAACGTTGCATCGTACGTTGTACTTGAGTGGCTACATCATAATGTTCTTGTCCTACAATTTCAGGGGCTAAAGCACTTGAAGTAGAAGCCAGCGGGTCCACTGCCGGATAAATTCCTTGCTCAGTTAACTTACGATCTAAGTTCGTCGTAGCATCCAAGTGGGCAAAAGCCGTTGCTGGAGCCGGGTCACTATAGTCATCGGCTGGTACATAAATCGCTTGAATCGATGTAATCGAGCCTTTTTGAGTGGATGTAATACGTTCTTGCAATTGACCCATTTCGGTTGCGAGCGTTGGTTGATAGCCAACAGCAGAAGGCATTCGGCCTAATAAAGCAGAAACTTCAGTCCCCGCTTGTGTAAAGCGGAAAATGTTATCAATAAACAAGAGAACATCTTGTCCTTCTACATCCCGAAAATACTCAGCAAGTGTCAGACCAGTCAATGCTACACGCATACGAGCACCTGGTGGCTCATTCATTTGTCCAAACACCATCGCTGTTTTTTCAATAACGCCCGAATCTTGCATTTCATAATATAAATCATTTCCTTCGCGGGTACGTTCACCCACACCGGTAAAAACTGAAATACCGCCGTGTTCTTGAGCGACATTATGGATTAATTCCTGAATCAGTACAGTTTTACCGACACCGGCACCCCCAAACAGGCCAACCTTTCCTCCTCTTAAATAAGGAGCTAATAAGTCGATGACTTTAATTCCTGTTTCCAATATTTCAGAACTAGTACTTAACTTATCAAAAGTTGGTGCTTTTTTATGAATACCACTTTTTTCCGCGTCTTCAGGAAAAGGCGCTTTTTTATCAATCGTTTCTCCTAAGACATTAAAAACACGTCCTAATGTTTCTTTTCCTACCGGAACAGAAATTGATGCTTGTGTATCTACAACTTCCATCCCGCGTTGCAAGCCATCAGTAGATTCCATAGCGATCGTACGAATAACACCATCGCCAAGCTCTAAGGTAGCTTCCAACACAACGCGTGTTTTATTTTCATCTTTTTTGTATACAACTAATGCGTTGTTGATATCTGGTAAGGATTGATCCAACGAGAATTCTACATCAACTACCGGACCGATGACTTGAGCGATCTTACCTGAACTCATTCTTCTTCCTCCATTCATTCATGAAATCATTCTAAAGCGGCTGCGCCACCAACAATTTCTGTAATTTCTTGGGTAATAGCCCCTTGACGAGCACGATTATATGAAGTCGTCAAATCATTAATAATATTGTTAGCATTATCTGAAGCCGTCTGCATGGCAGTCATTCCTGCCGCGTGTTCTGCAGTCTTAGCATCGACGATCGCTCCGTAGATTAGACTTTCAGCATATTGCGGCAATAATTCTTCTAGAATTTCCTCTTCTGAGGGTTCGAAAATATATTCCTGCTCATATTCCGTTGCTTCACCCGGATCCAAGTCCGAAATAGGTAACATTTTTTCTACTCGAAATTGGCTTGTCAGCGAATTTACGTGGTGGTTATAACAAACATACAACTCATCAAAAACTTCATTTTGGAACATTGAAGTTGTTAAATTAACAATTTTTCTTACTTCTTCAAAACTTGGTTGGTCTGATAAATTACGTAGTTCATATGCAATATCGATCCCTCTTGTGTTAAAAAAGTCCGCTCCTGTTCCACCAATGGTAATCATTACATATTCATTGGAAGAATCATGGTCTTCTTGTAGCATCGTCATCATTTGCTTCAAAATAGAACTATTATAATTTCCTACAAGTCCTCCATCGGAAGTAATCACAATATAAGCCGTCCTTTTTACCGGTCGACGTACTAACATGGGGTTTAATTGTTTTAATTTTTCAACAGAATTCACATCCGTCAATTGACCAGCTACAATATGGGTCACTAACTCACGAATTTTACTGGCATAAATTTGAAATTGCTTGGAATTGGTTTCTGACTTCGTTAGTTTAGAAGCCGAAACCATCTGCATTGCTTTGGTTATTTGCCCTGTCTTTTTTGTAGACGCAATTCGATCTCTAATTTCATTTAAAGAAGCAGCCATAGATCTTCACCTCTTTTATCTATTACAATGATTGTACACTATCTCTTAGTGAACCGTTTTGTATTTCATCCATAAACGTTTGTCTAAACTCTTTAATAGGTTCGTCTATCTTTTCTTCGGCAGGAAGATCTTCCGTCTGATTAATTTCATTAAGAACCTCTGGATGATTAGCGTCCACGTAATCAAATAACTCATGTTCAAAATTTAAAAGTTGATTTACCGGGATACTATCAAGAAAACCATGGGTTAATGCATACAAAATTAACACTTGTTTAGCCATCGGTAAGGGCTCATGCAACCCTTGTTTTAAAATTTCCACAGTCCGACGTCCACGGTTAAGTTTGGCTTGTGTGGCTTGGTCTAAGTCAGATCCAAATTGGGTAAATGCTTCAAGTTCACGGAAACTTGCTAAATCAACACGCAAGGTCCCCGAAACCTTTTTCATTGCTTTTGTTTGTGCGGACCCACCAACACGTGAAACCGACAGTCCAGCATCAATCGATGGTCGTACACCTGAATAGAATAAATCACTTTCTAAAAAGATCTGCCCATCTGTAATCGAAATGACGTTAGTTGGAATGTAAGCAGAAATATCTCCTGCTTGGGTCTCAACAAATGGTAACGCGGTCAAAGAGCCGCCTCCCAAATCATCACTTAATTTTGCTGCGCGTTCTAATAAACGTGAATGCAAATAAAATACATCCCCTGGATAAGCTTCACGACCAGGTGGACGGCGTAATAGTAAGGAAAGTTCACGATAAGCAGCCGCTTGTTTTGATAGATCATCAGATACAACGAGCACATCTTTTCCTTCATACATGAACTCTTCTCCCATTGCTGTTCCAGCATAAGGTGCAATATATAATAATGGCGCTGGTTCAGAAGCGCCTGCTGCCATAACAATCGTATAATCTAGCGCGCCATATTGTCTTAACGTTTCCGTTTGAGCTCGGACAGTGGAATCTTTTTGTCCAATTGCTATATAAATACAGATAACATCTTGCCCTTTTTGGTTAAGGATGGTATCTATCGCAATCGTCGTTTTTCCCGTTTTTCTATCACCAATGACTAACTCCCGTTGACCACGACCAATAGGAACTAAAGCATCCACTGCTTTCAATCCCGTTTGCATCGGTTGTGAAACAGATTGGCGATCCATTACTCCCGGGGCCGCTCCTTCAACTGGACGTGTTTTATCCGTTTTGATATCCCCTAAACCATCAATTGCTTGACCTAGTGGGTTTACTACACGGCCAATCATTTCTTTTCCTACAGGAACTTCCATGATGCGTCCTGTTCGTTTGACTCGATCGCCTTCACGAATATCATCAAAATCCCCTAAAATAATAATCCCAACATCATTGGACTCTAAATTTTGCGCCATTCCGTAAGAACCATTGGAAAATTCAAGTAGTTCTCCACTCATCGCATTTTCTAAACCATGTGCACGTGCAATCCCGTCACCAATATAAGTCACCGTACCAACTTCTTCTACCGATAACTTCTCTTGGTAATTGTCAATTTGTTCTTTGAGTAGGGCACTGATTTCTTCTGCTTTAATGGCCATTTGCTTCACCTCTGTTTTCTATTTGCTCAATTCTTTACGCAAATTTTCAATCTGAGTCTTAATACTACCGTCAATGACTCGATCCTTTGTTTCAACAATGATTCCCCCAACAATGGAAGGATCCACGTTTTCTTGCAAATTTGCTGTTTTATAACCAAATTTTTGTGCAATATTGGCTGTTAATTTGGCCTTTTGTTCTTTTTTTAAAGGGATGGCTGAAGTAACCGTTCCTAAAAGGATTTCCTTGTGTTCATCATATCTTTTTTCATACTCATCGATAATCAACAATAAATCATACATACGGCCATATTGAAAAATGATTTCCAATGTATCATGAACGATGCCATCGAAATTTTCGACTAGATTATTCATAATACTTCTTTTTTCCTGCAGATTTAAGCGCCTATCACTTAATATGTTGCCCAAATCAGGAACAGCTTCAAAGATATCACGCAAGGCTAGTAGCTCTTTATAAACGTCTTCGATTTGGCCTTTTTCCGCCGCCAGTTCATATAACGCCTTACCGTAACGTTTAGCTACTGTATTTTTATCTAGTTTCATCTTCTGAACCTATACTTTCGATATATTGATTAATCAACGTTTCATGCGCTTCTTCAGAAAGCTCTTTATTTAAGATCTTTTCTGCGATTTGTAATGAAAGATCGGCAACGTCACCTTTAACTGACGCTAAGGCTGTTTGCCGTTCGACCGAAATATCACCTTGAGCTTTTTCTTTCATTTGAGATACTTCATCTTGCGCATCGCTGACTATTTGTTGGCGGCTTGACTCTCCGTTACTCTTAGCGTTTTTGATGATGTCTGATGCTTCAGACTTAGAAGCTGACAATTGTTTTTGTCGGTTTTCTTCTAATTCTTTGGCTTGCTCACGTGATTGTTCGGCTGAATCTAAATCATTGGCGATCTTTTTTTCACGTTTATTCATCATATCAGCAATCGCGTTCCAGGCAAATTTTTTCAAAAGCGCCAGTAATAAAACAAACGATCCGCTCACAACAACAATACTTGAAATCGTAGTGTTTTGTACATCTGCAACTGATAAAACCAATTGATTTAGCATAGCTTGTAACTCCTTTACAACTTATTTTATAATTATAGACCTTTTATGACAAAAAAAGCAGAAGGACGTAAGAAACGATCACCTCCGCTTTTCTAGCTATTACAAGATCATAAGTAAGGCAATAACGATCCCTAAGATGGGTACAGCTTCGATAAAAGCGACCCCTAGGATCATGGTAGAACGTAATTGACCAGCCATTTCGGGTTGGCGAGCCATCGATTCTAATGCTTGTGATACAACTTTTGAGTTCCCGTAACCAGCACCAATAGCTGCACCGATAATTGCTAATCCTGCTCCAATAAATGACATAACATTTTTCCTCCTATTATATATGCTTATTCTTTTTCAATTTTATTATCTAAGAAAACCATTGCTAAAGTGACAAAAACATAGGCTTGGATGGCACCAATAAATAGTGAGAAGCCAATCCAAATCATTTCAAGTGGTATCGCCAAAGGCAATGCTAACCAGCCCAGGTTATTTACTATTGAAACAATCAATCCTAACAAAATTTCACCTGCAAAAATGTTGCCGTACAAACGTAGACCTAATGTAATCACGTTCGTAAATTCTTCCAATAATTTTATCGGTAAGACGATTCCTACGGGGCGAAGATAACTATTGACTAGATATTCTTTTGTTCCCATCTTTTTTACACCAAAGAAATGAGTCAACAAAATCACCATAAAAGCAAGGCCTAGTGTAACAACCGGGTCTGCTGTGGGACTTTTCCATAAGGTTAAATCATCATGGATGACGATTTTTGTTATAAGTCCAATTTCATTTGACACGAATATAAATAAAAATAGAACAAACGCATAGAAATCGTAATTTCCTACTTCTTTTTTGGGCAATTGCGAAGAAGCGACTCCACGCACAAAGTCGATTACCCACTCAATGAAATTTTGCTTACCCTTTGGCTTCATTTGTAAGTTTCTCGTACAAATAACAACAACGGCAAAAATAATCGCACATGTCAGAAGTGTCATTATAACGATGGTCCCATCAAACCAAACAGGTCCAATATGAAACAAGAGCGAACGTTCATCCAAATACTCTCACCTTCTTTCCCGTAAAATCTCAAAACCACGGATAAAATCGAATGTCCTTGATTTATTCAACATTCGATATCATACCACCAGGAAAAGAAAATTTCAAAATATTTTCATCGAAAATCCTGGGAAATAAGCCATTGAAAAAACTAATTGAAAACTTAAAATGCCAAAGGTTTATCAATGATAAAAAAACATTGCTTACTTACGCATTTACAAAAGCCCTCTTATATCATATCAAATCTTTGCCTGAATTCAAACTAAAGACCATTGAAAATCGAAGCTTAGTAATCTTTCAATGCACGTTGGATTTGTCGTTCTTGGTCTTTACGTTTCAAGGTTTCACGTTTGTCATATTCTCTCTTACCTTTGGCTAAACCAACCAATACTTTAGCATAACCGTCTTTGATATAGACTTTTAAGGGAATGACAGTAATTCCTTTATTTTTTGTCTCTTCATGTAATTTGGCAATTTGTTTTTTATGCATAAGCAATTTGCGACTTCTTAGAGGATCGTGATTAAACAAGTTCCCTTGATCATAAGGGCTAATATGCACATTAAATAGATAGGCTTCTCCATCACGAAAACGGACAAATCCATCCTTTAAATTAATTCTGCCATTTCTAATCGATTTAATTTCTGTTCCTTTTAGGGCAAGCCCAGCTTCTACAGTTTCAAGAATCGTATAATCATGTCTTGCTTTTCTATTTTGCGCAACTAGGTTTCCATTTCCTTTTGGCATGGACCTGGCCTCCTCACTTTAAACTATCTTTTTTTCTTTGTACCTTTTGGGGCGCCTTTATAAAAAGGCTGCTTCTTTTTATTTTTCCCCTTTTTTCCATTTTTATCCTTTTTTTTCGCCGGTATGTCTTCCTGATTCTTTCTCCGTTGCTTACGGTTTTGTTGCTTTTTTTGTTGAGGCGGTGCAACTTCTTGTGCATCTACTAATTCAAAATCTACTTCGCGTGTTTCAGGATCTGCTTTGGTCACACGTACTTTTACCTGTTGGCCGATCTTAAATGTTTGATTCGTTCGTTCGCCAACGAGTGCAAGTTGGCTTTCAACAAATTGAAAATAATCATTTTGTAACTCACTCACGTGAATTAGACCTTCAATCGTATTTGGCAATTCAACAAAAAAACCAAATTTAACTACAGAACTGATCACACCGTCAAATTCTTCATCAATATGATCTTGCATATATTCTGCTTTTTTCATTGAATCAACATCGCGTTCACAGTCAACCGCACGTCGTTCCATGTCAGAACTATGTTGTGCAATATCAGGAATCTCTTTAGCCCACTTCGATTGGTTGGCTTTTGATGTATCTTTACTATAGGAACGAATTAAACGATGGACCAATAAATCAGGATAACGACGGATCGGAGAAGTAAAATGAGTATAATATTCTGCTGCTAATCCGTAATGTCCTACATTTTCCTCTGAATAACGCGCCTGTTGCATGCTTCTTAGCAGCATTGTGTTAATAACCATACTTTCTGGTTTTTCTGCTGCCCTTTCTACTACTTCTTGTAGGTCTTTAGGGCTAATTGTGCCTTTTTTACTCTTAACAAGAATACCTAATGTTGCCGCAAAATCAAAGAATTGTTGTATTTTTTCTTCTTTAGGTTCTTCGTGGATCCGATAAATAAATGGTAAATTTAGTTGCTGATAGTGCTTTGCGATTGTTTCATTAGCACAAAGCATAAATGATTCAATAATCCGTTCACCAATTCCTCTTTGTCTTAAAACAATATCTAGTGGATGACCACTTTCATCTACAACTACTTGGGCTTCATTGTCTTCAAAAGTTAGAGCCCCGCGTTTAGTACGCATAGCTTCTAAACACTCATGCAGTTCTTTCATTGCTTGAAACATTGGCACTAAATCTTGGTATTGGGCCATTGTTTTCGGATTTTCATCTTCTAAAATTTCATTTATCGCAGTATAGGTCATTCGTTCATTCGTTTGGATGACACTTGGAAAAATATCAGAAGAAACTACATTTCCCTGAGCATCAACTTCCATTTCACAACTCATCGCTAGACGAGGTACTTTAGGATTTAACGAACAGATCCCATTAGACAAGCGTTGCGGTAACATAGGAACAACGCGGTCAGTTAGGTAAACACTCGTTCCACGTTCCAAAGCTTCTTTATCTAATGGACTATTTTCTGTTACATAATAAGAAACGTCAGCAATATGCACAGCCAAAAAGAAATGGCCGTTGTCTAGTTTTTTTACTGAGACTGCATCATCTAAATCCTTAGCTTCTTCACCATCAATCGTTACAATCATCTGATCTTGCCGATTTTTTCGATCGGGATAATCGTCAGGATGAATCGAATCAGGGACTTGATTGGCTTGTTCAAGTACTTCTTCAGAAAATTCAGTTGGAACATGATGGGCTGCTAAAACTGATAAAATATCCATTCCAGGTTCATCTTTATGCCCAATAACATTTTTTACCATCCCTTCTAAGCTATCAGCGTAGCCTTTTTCAGGATAATGAGTAATTTCTGCAATCACGATGTTTCCATCTACTGGACGGAGCCCTACGGCCGAGATCAGTACTTTAAATCCAGCTAATTTTTTTTCTTTAGGAATAATCACGCCATACAAATCTGTATCCGCAATTTCTTCTTCGGAAAATAGCTGAAATTCGCCAACAACTTGCGTGGTATTTCTTTGCCGTATTTCTACAATCTGACCTTCAGCTCCCAATCCATCAGCAGGATCTGCCGGTTTTATGATATCAACTGCTACCAAATCACCGTCCATTGCGTAACCTGTATGTTCTTTTCCGATATATACGTCGTCTTCTTCCGGATCAATCGTCACAAAACCAAATCCTCGCTCATTTGCACGAAAAGTTCCTTCAAGTAGCACTTGCTTAGTCGGAAGTTTTACTTTCCCTTTTTTATTGAAAACGACCAGTTCTTCTCTTTCCATTGTTGCTATAGTTTGTACTAATGCTTTAAAATCGTCACTTTTTGCAAGTCCCAAATTTTCTGCGATTTCTTCCATCGAGAAACTTTTTTTGGAACTATTTTCCATAAAGTGTAAGACTTTCGTTTTTATTGTCTCTTTCATATTCATTCCTCATTCCAAGGCAAACTTTCCAGATAAGCTAATACATCCTTTTCAAACTGCTTTCTTTCCGGTCCAACAGTCACTACGTGATCACTTTCTGGATACCATTGCAGCGTTGTTTTTGTTTGTTCTAACGCTTGCATCGTTTTAAAAACAGTTGAAGCATCAATCATTTGATCTTGACCAGCTTGGGCCAAAAAGACAGGAATCCTAATTGTGCTTACCTTTTCACTAACACTTTCTGAAAAGTTTTCTATTTCCTTTAATTGTACTTTTGAATTTTTGGCAATACTTGCCAATTTTCCTTTTAAATTTTCTTCGGACAAGTTTGTATAACTTAAAACTTTTTTTGCATAACGATAAAAGTTTTCTGGGACATGGGTGTGGGTTTTAAATATCGGTGAGCAAAAGCACCCACCTCCGATAACCGCAGGATCTTTTTGGATCAATGCCCCCATCGCCATTATGCCACCCATTGATAACCCAAGTACAGCCAGTTGTTTATAACCTTTCTCTTTTAAACGTTCAATTGCAGCTTGAGTATTTTGAAACCAAAGATCAACTTTTTGATCTAAAATATCCTGGGGCTCCATTGTTCCATGTCCACTAAACATAGGAGCGTAAACAGTATAATTGGCTTTTTCCAAAAAGCGAGAAAGCATATGAACATCGTTGGGGCTGCCCGAATATGCATGTAATAAAATAACCGCTTTTTTCCCGTGTTCTTCTAGTAATGGTTTAGGTAAATTTATTTGCAATGTCTAACACCTCTTAGCTTTCATTCTACCATAAAAAAAGAGTTTGAGAACAATACTCAAACTCTTTGCTAGCTATTTCCTATTGAGAAGATAACAACACTAAAACAAATAACAAAATCATCCAGATTGTACCTAGTATTGCTGTTGAACGTTTCATAACTGCTTCAAATCCTCTTGCCTTTTGTTTACCAAAAAGATTATCTGCACCGCCAGTAAAAGCACTAGCTGCACTATTTTGTTTACTCGGTTGGAGCATGATTGTAATGACCAAAATGACCGAAAGCACAATTACTGCGCTTAATATTAAATTATACAAACTCTTGACACCTGCCTTCATCTGTTATCGTCTAGTACACTTTAGCATAATTTTTACTGAATGGCTAGTCTTGCGAATAATTGGTATGTGTCAAATTTTTTGAGGTCGAATAAAAAATGACCTTTGGGACAGACACTTTTGTATTTTTTTACCTCACGTTCGTTCGGTTAGACCTCATGATATCTAACAAAAACAAGTTTTTATTAGATATAATTCGGTGTCGTTATTAATTGCTCCAACCCTTTGGCGAATTGGCCTAAGGGCGCACTTTTGGCTTTTCCTTCGCCGATTTGCCCCTTCAAGGCCCCTTCATGCGTTTGAAAGTTAGGCTTTTTCTGTACCCAACGTTTCATGGCTTTCCAACGCTTTTCCTGGGCGACCACGTCGTTAGGAAGAGCTTCATATTGGTTCAACCAACCATCAAATTCTTGGTTTCTTAAACTATCAATGACACGAATCATGGCCTGCGCGCCCGTTTTTGTCCACAACCGTCCTTGGCGCTTCATCCGGTAGGTCATCTTCCGATGGGTGCTTTCGATTGTGCCAATACAAGCTTTGGAATCCATGATCCCTCGGGCTTTCCGAGGTTTTAAATACGGCCAATTTCTTTGAAGATAATGATGGAGTAAGCGTAATTGTTCCAAGGTTTCAGCTTCCTTTTCTTCGATCAAACTTTCCGAGGTATCTAAGACAAGCTGGACCTCTGGCCAATGATAATGTTGAATCGCCTGGATCATCCGATTTTGAAGTTGTGGGACAAAAGACAGGCGTTCTTTGATTTTCCGATGGACATGATACCGATCACGAAAGTGTTCATGACGTAAACAGCCTAAGGAAAGTTCATCAAACACGGCTTTTTCATAGCCTGAACCCCATCACTATTGGAAACGACAACGGTATTTGTTAGATCATAATGCGCTTGAATATAGTTCATTATTTCTTTTTGCGCTTGTTGTCGGTTAAGATGACTGACAAAGTGCGGGGCGATCATTTCCGTGCGATTCCCGACTTTCTGGCTCCCTTCACATACTTGAAAACGATGGATTTCTAGCGACTGCTTCTTCTGACCGCCAATCTTCACTCCGTCGCCTTCTAAATATAAATAGGGCACTTTTTTCTTAGAAATGATCCCGTCGTAGCGACTTTCATGAGTACTTCGCGTCTGAATCAGTTCCCCGGTTTTGACCACCAGTTGTTGCACATTTTGGTGGCTCATACGCCAAGAAGTCAAACAATCAATCGCTTGGGAAACGTGACGATAGACCATGATGGACCCCAATTGAGAAACGTTGCGTAGCACAAGAGAACTATAACGGAAGCTCTTTCGAATCCCTAGAAATTCATCCAAAGGATAACGAATTTCATTGGCTTGATTTTTCATTCGGCGGCGAACATAGGTCACGGTGCCAAATAAAAAAGTCACCGTTCGTTCACTTTTACGATCCACTTGAAAGCCTTCCTTCTTGCATTGGGTCGAAACTTCTTCATCGAGAATTTGAAAAGCAAGTTGTGTTATCGTCGCTAGGAGTTGGGCAAAAAAGACCATCATGGCTTTTTCCCTTGCTAAAAAATTCGTTTCCTTCTTCATTACTTCAACTAAATCTGTTACAATAGATTCCATAAGAAACCGCCTTTATTCATTAGTGCCTGTAAGCCCAATGAATAGAGTAACGGTTTCTTTTTTATTCGTCTAGGGATAACCTCAATAAATTTTACACTTAGGAATAATTGAAATTAACTATTTTCATTAGACTAGTTTTCTTTATCATTTTGCCAAAATAATTCCTTTCCTTATACAAAAAAATCGGACGATTCACATTTGTTCAACAAATATGAAATCGTCCGATTCTAATTTTTTGCTCATTTATTCAAACTGATATTTGAATCAGTTTCTTTTCTTGATTAACAAACTATTTGTTTTTCAAGTTGTAGAAAGATTGTAGACCTTTGTATTGAGCAACTTCACCTAGTTGGTCTTCAATACGTAGTAATTGATTGTATTTTGCAATACGATCTGTACGCGATAATGAACCAGTCTTGATTTGACCAGCATTAGTAGCCACAGCAATATCAGAAATAGTAGTATCTTCTGTTTCACCAGAACGGTGAGAAACAACAGCTGTATAGCCAGCTTCTTTGGCCATTTCAATTGCATCAAATGTTTCTGTAAGCGTTCCGATTTGGTTTACTTTAATCAGAATTGAATTTGAGATATCTAAATCGATACCTTTTTGTAGAATTTCAGTATTAGTTACAAACAAATCGTCACCAACTAATTGAACTTTGTCGCCTAGGCGGTCTGTAAGTAATTTCCAACCATCCCAGTCGTTTTCATCCATACCATCTTCAATTGTAAGAAGTGGATATTTGTTTACTAATTCTTCGATATAATCTGCTTGTTCTGCAGCAGTACGTTTTGCACCATTAGGGCCTTCAAATTTTGTATAGTCATAAACGCCGTCTTCATAAAATTCAGAAGCAGCAACGTCAAAACCTAGATAAACATCTTTACCAGGTGTCAAACCAGCTTTTTCAATTGCAGCAATGATTGTTTCAACAGCATCTTCTGTTCCTTCAAAACGAGGAGCAAAGCCACCTTCATCACCGACAGCAGTTTCTAAGCCACGTTCGCTTAACAAGCTTTTCAAAGCATGGAAAGTTTCTGCGCCCCAGCGTAATGCTTCGCGGAAAGTTTTAGCACCAACAGGCAAAATCATGAACTCTTGGAAAGCGATAGGTGCATCAGAGTGCGAACCACCGTTAACAATATTCATCATAGGAGTAGGTAATACTTTGCTGTTGAATCCACCTAAATAGTGGTACAAAGGAATTTCCAAGTAATCAGCAGCAGCACGAGCAACAGCCAATGATACGCCTAGAATAGCGTTAGCACCTAATTTACCTTTGTTAGGTGTTCCATCGATAGCAATCATTGCTTTATCGATAGCTGTTTGATCACGAACGTCGAAACCAATCACTGCATCAGCGATAACGTTATTTACATTATCAACAGCTTTAGTTACGCCTTTTCCTTGGTAACGATTTTTATCGCCATCACGTAGTTCTACAGCTTCGTGTTCACCAGTTGAAGCTCCAGAAGGTACCAATCCACGTCCGAAAGCACCCGATTCTGTAAATACTTCAACCTCAATAGTTGGATTTCCACGAGAGTCTAAGACTTCGCGCGCATAAACATCAGTAATAATTGACATATAATTGTCTCTCCTTTTGAATTTGTTTTATCATAAGGGTTAACCCTTATGATTACTTTTATTTTAAAAGACTTTTCTTCGTACTGCAAATTAAACCGGTCTAAAGGTTGCTTTATTTTGCTCCTTCAACCAAGCTTAAGAATGAATCAGCTTTCAAGCTAGCACCGCCGACCAATGCGCCATCGACATTTTCTTTTGCCATATATTCAGCAACATTTTCTGGTTTGACTGAGCCGCCGTATTGAATACGTACTTTTTCAGCCGTATCGGTTCCATATAGATCTGCAACCTTTTTACGAACAACACCACAAATTTCATCTGCGATTTTAGCGTCAGCAGATTTACCAGTACCGATAGCCCAAATTGGTTCATAAGCGATAACCATACTAGCTACTTGTTCCTTGGATAGTCCAGCTAAATCTTTATTAATTTGGCCTTCGATCCATTCGCTAGTTTTACCTGCTTCATAAGTTTCTAAAGTTTCTCCGCAGCAAAGAATAGGAAGCATGCCATTATCAAAGATCGCTTTAGCTTTCTTGTTGATTTCTTCGTCTGTTTCATGGAAATATTCTCGTCGTTCAGAGTGGCCGATAATCACATAGTCGACCCCTAAATCTGCTAAAGCATACGGAGAAGTTTCCCCAGTAAATGCTCCTGAATTTTCAAAATAACAATTTTGTGCAGAAATTTGTAATTCAGTTCCTTTGGCTTCGTTAACCAATGTTTCCAAAAATAGTGCTGGCGCGCCAACAACAGCATCCACTTCATCGTTTGAAGGGATTTTGTTTTTTACAGCTTCAGCAAAATCTTTTGCTTCTTTTGCTGTTAAATTCATTTTCCAGTTTCCCGCAATAATCGGTTTGCGCATATTTGAACACTCCTTTATTTAACCTAACTGAAAGTTAAAATTTATTTATCATTAATAGCCGCTAGACCAGGCAAAGTCTTACCTTCTAACAATTCAAGACTTGCGCCACCACCAGTTGAGATATGCGTGAATTTATCAGCAAAACCTAAACTTTCAGCAGCTGCAGCAGAATCTCCGCCACCGATGATTGTTGTTGCGTCTTTCAAACTAGCAATTGCTTCACAAACACCGATCGTTCCTTTAGCAAAGTTGGACATTTCAAATACGCCCATTGGTCCGTTCCAAACCACGGTTTTTGCGTCTTTTAAAATACCGCTAAATAGTTCAACTGTTTTGGGTCCAATGTCTAAGCCCATTTGGTCTTCTGGAATCGATCCTTCATGAACTTCTGTCGGCACATCATTCGAAAATTCCTTGGCAGTTACTGAATCAACTGGTAAAACTAACTTGTCACCAGCTTTTTCAATTAAAGATTTAGCTAATTCAACTTTATCTTCTTCAACCATTGAATTCCCGATTTCTTCACCTTTAGCTTTATAGAATGTGTACGTCATTCCGCCACCGATTAGAATTTTATCAGCTTTTGCAATTAAGTTTTCGATAACACCAATCTTATCTGAAACTTTTGCACCACCTAAAATAGCAATCATTGGACGTTTAGGATTATCAACTGCTTCACCGATAAACTTAATTTCTTTTTCCATCAAGAAGCCGGCAACAGTTGGAATTCCTGTAGAAGCAATCCCCACATTTGATGCATGTGAACGATGAGCTGTCCCAAATGCATCATTAACAAATACATCGCCTAAAGAAGCCCAGTATTTGCCAAGTTCAGGATCATTTTTGCTTTCTTTTTTGCCGTCGATGTCTTCAAAACGAGTATTTTCAAAAACCACGATTTCGCCATCTTGCATGTCATCGATCGCTTTCTCTAATTCTTTACCGCGCGTTTCAGGAACAAATGTTACATCTCTGTCCACAAGTTCACCTAAGCGTTTAGCAACTGGAGCTAAGGATTTTCCTTCTTTATCTTCTTCGGTTTTTACACGGCCTAAATGGGAAAACAAAATAGCTTTGCCGCCATGTTGTGCTACATACTTAATTGTCGGAAGCGCCGCTTTGATCCGAGTATCATCTGTAATGTCACCGTCTTTTACCGGCACATTAAAATCCACCCTTACCAACACTTTTTTCCCCTTTAAATCAATATCTTCAACTGTTTTTTTAGCCATGGTTCTACCTCCTAAGTATCGTTTTCTTTAAAAAAAGCGGAGAAGCGCGTCGCTTCCCCGCTTTTATTCCCTAAATTCAAATGAATATTATTAGCAAGTGAATTTATTTACGGATTACAAAGTTGCTGCAAAATATTCTAACGTACGAACCATGTTTGAAGTAAAGCCATATTCGTTATCGTACCAAGCAACAGCTTTAACCAATTGTTCTCCGCTTTCGCCTTCCATGATAGCAGTTTGAGTTGCATCAAAGATAGAACCAGCAGCATAACCAATGGTGTCAGATGAAACAATTTCGTCTTCAGTGTAAGCAAATGCGTCTGATGAAGCTTCCTTCATAGCTGCGTTTACTTCATCAACTGATACGTTTTTGTTCAATACGCTGTATAGGTTAGTGATAGAACCACTAACTGTTGGTACGCGCAAAGCAGTACCATCAACTCGTCCGTTGATTTCTGGAATAACCTTACCAACCGCTTTAGCTGCGCCTGTTGATGCAGGAATAATGTTAGCAGCTCCGGCACGGTTTTTACGTCCACCAGGAGAGTCTTGTAATTTTTGAGTAGAAGTATAAGAGTGAACAGTTGTCATCAAAGCACGATCAATACCAAATTTGTCATTTAACACTTTAATAACAGGTGCTAAACAGTTTGTTGTACATGATGCAGCTGAAATAATTTCGTCTTTTGCTGTAACTGTTTCATGGTTTACACCATAAACAATTAATTTCGTTTCTTTTGATTTTGCTGGGCCTGAAAGCAACACTTTTTTCGCACCTGCATCGATATGAGCATGAGCGTCTGCTGCATCAGTAAAGAATCCAGTACATTCTAGTACTAAGTCAACGCCAAGTTCTCCCCAAGGCAATTTGCTAGGATCTTTTTCGTCATATGCTTTGATTTCTTTGCCGTCTACAACTAACGCATCGCCTTTAACTTCTACGCTGTATGGGAAACGACCTTGAGCTGTATCATATTTCAAAAGATAAGCCAAATCTTCGTTATCTGTTAAATCGTTAACTGCGATAACTTCTAATTCATCGCTTGCTTCTAAAATACGACGTAAAGCTAAACGACCAATACGTCCAAAACCATTAATAGCTACTTTTGTTGACATAATGTGATTTCCTCCTTATGAAAACCAAAAAATTTATTTTAAAGGGTTACCCCTTTTAAAATCTCGTTTGATGCGGCTTCATCAGTGATGAGCCACGTTTGTTGCGGCGCATTTTTTAAATACGCCCGAATTGCTTTTGCCTTGCTTTTTCCGCCGGCAACAGCAAATATATAAGGAATGCTCCTTATATCTTTTAATTGTAGACCAACCCGGGGAATTTTGTAAACTATTTTGCCGTCTTCATCGAAAAAATAGCCAAAAGACTCAGCCACTGCGTTCTTTTTTTTCAGCATAAGAATTTCTTCTTCCGTCATTTTGCGGCGGGCGTTCTTTATTTAAAAAGAATTCTGTTTGATGTTGGACAATTGCTTTGCCTACACGAAAGATTGTATCACCGCGCTGCTGCATAGTTTTTTTAAGCCACTCATAATCTTGCTGCTTATCTTTTAAATACTTGATCACTTCTGGATCTTGGCTTTCCCTCATTCGTTCAAAATAATTTGATTGAAACTTAATTTCAGGCATACTTTTTCGATTGGATGAAACTTTGATTTTTTGGTCATCAATTTTTACTGTTAAATCAGGAATAATAAATAACCCTTCAGTAGATCCATAAACAGCTCCCGGAGTTGGTGTCAAATTTTGTATGTAATCAAAAATCTCTTGCACATCACTAAGAGAAACATCAAAATACTTCGCAATTTTTTCCCATTTGCGATCTACCAATTCTTCAAATTTTTCTTCTAGAACAACATACGCTAAATGCGGGGCAGCGTTATCCCGCTCAGTTTGCAACATCAAACATTCTTGCAAATCGCGGGCACCCACTCCTGCTGGATCTAATTGTTGAATTAAGGTTAAAGCGTCTAACAACTGAATAGCAGATCCCCCTGTTTTTTCCGCAGCTTCTTCTAACGAGATTTTTAAAAAGCCATTCAAATCGATATATTCAACTAGATATAATACCAGCTTACGCAAATAAGTATCCCGGTAATTTAAATGCACCTGGTCAATCAAATGTTCAAATAAAGAAATAGAATTATCAGGAATTTGGCTGAGATAATCCATCTCTTCGCCAGAAGATTTACGAGGTTTGGTATGGTTAGCTGAATATGTTGGCTGTACAACTTCCAATAAAGGATTTTCTAAAGCTCTATTATCTATAAAATCAGCTAAATCTTCTGTGTTGTATTGCAAAATTTGGATTGATTGTTGCAACTGTTGCGTCATTGCTAATTTCTGAGTTTGTTTTTGTTGTTGTGAGAATTGCTGTTCAAATTTCATTTTAAATTACCCCTTGTTTTTTTTCTTAAAATTCGCTAAACTATGTAAGGTAGCTTTGGCACCCTTAGTGTAGTGGATATCACACAAGATTCCGGTTCTTGAGACAGGGGTTCGATTCCCTTAGGGTGCGTTCATGTAACTGATTACAGTATACTTTATACAACGTAAAATAGCAAAATAGCTCTGCACAAATGTTTTTAGCTTATTATAGCTAAAAAAAAGTTTGTGCATTTTTTGTATTTTTCAAGCATTATTTCGTAGGTTTGTGCGTTTTTTGTGGGTTAAATTAAGCAAACTTTTATTGACTTACGGCTCTTTTTAAATTCAATACTGAGTTAATTACTATGTCAGAACCAATCGATTGAACGATAAAAAAACCTATCCGGTCAAAGATAAGGTTAAGTGATTAAAACTTACTATAAAGTTAACAGTTCATACTTTTTAATGAAAAATAGCAAATAACATAAAAAGTTCCGAGTAGAGAGTAGACAATTGTACTCTCACTCGGAACTTTTTAGCATGTAAAATTTTAATCTCTACTACTCTAGAGGCATTTTATCACTAATCAATAAGTTAAAATTGTTCCTCTTCTTCATCGTCGTCATCTTCGTCCACTTCATCATCATCAACGACTGTCAGATCCTCTTCGATGTTGCCTGGTAATTCTTCTTCATCATCCGTATTGTCAGCGCCGATTTCTTGTAAGTCTGAATTGTATTCAGCGATTTCTTCGTCATCATCATCGTCATCAAATAGTTCATCATCTTCAACAGCCGCCAAATCCGTATCCTCAGGGTCATCATCGTTATAATCGATAACATCTTCATCGCCACTGTTAAAGGCATTTACTTTTTTGCGTTTGCGACGACGTGTTACGTCTTCATCTTCAAGACCATGAGTTACTTCTTCATTGATCGAATCAATCGCGTACCATGAACGCAATCCCCAACTATTTTCACCTAATGAAATAAAACTTCCATCTGTGTTCAAATCCGTATAAAACTGTGCTAGAGAAGCTCGTATTTTACTATCAGGTATATCCAAATATTCTTGAATATCATTGACTAAGTCAGAAAAATCCATTACTTCGCCTTTTTGTTCTAAAATCGCATGGGCTACTTCGATCATCGATAGATCACTTTTATTTACATTTTCAAATACATTAATTTTCAAACAGGACACGTCCTTTCAAATCTAAATTCCATCATACAAAATTGTCATAAAAAAAGCAATTTTTTCTAAGAATTTTTCAAAAAACTAAGCAGAAAATTCTAGTAACAAGTGATAACTACCGATCTTTTGATCTGGCATAGATAAATCATATGCAATTGTAATTTTTCCTGCTGTTGGTTGGTCAGTTAAACTGAAATGCAAGTCTTTGGTATAAGTGCTGAAAAAAATAGTACCATAAGGCGTTTTATAACTTGTTTCAAATTTTTGACCATAAACGAATTTTAAACGCGTGCGCATTTCTCCTGTACGAACCAATTGAATAGCTCCATCAGGAAAAATTTTCATTGTAACAGATACTGGCTCTGAGTTATCCTCTTGTTCTTCTTTATAACGAATATAAAGCGTCTCTCCCATTTTAATCACTTGGCCTTTGACGTCAAACAAAAACTTTTCCCATTCATCATTTTGATTAACTTCTGTTTTTAAATGGATGGATACAGGAACACCTTTTGTTAAATCCATGCTTTTCTCTCCTCGCTTTTGCAACAAATCAGCAAGTACTATTCAATAGTACTTGCCCTCTCTTCCTCCATTTTTCACATTTTTTATTATTTGTCAATTAACTCACTCTCCAACTAAATAACGAACAAAAGTCGCACAAATCGTTTTCTGAACGCTTCTTGTGGTATATAATAAGGACATTACATAGAAAAGGACGTACGAAATGGAGACAATACTACTTGATCAAAAAGTTTTCACTAAAGAAACTGCCATGATACCTTTTGCTTTAACGGATGTTTTAACGGAAACTGCAGGTGAAACAAACACCAACTTGCTGCACTTTTGGCAATTTGAGCAAACATTTATTTTAGGAATGAAAGATACACGCGTTGATCATTTATCCGCAGGAATAGATGTTATTAAAGACAACGGTTATGATCCAGTGATTCGAAACGCAGGTGGTTTAGGCGTTATTTCTGACCAAGGTGTATTAAATATCTCCTGGATCTTTCCTAAAGAACAAATTTCAATCGATCAAGCATACGAAAAAATGGTGACACTCATTCAAAAAGCGATTCCGGAATTGGATATCAAAGCTTATGAAATCAGTCATTCTTATTGCCCAGGTAAATTTGACCTGAGTGTAGAAGGTAAAAAAATCGCAGGAATTGCCCAACGTCGAGTAAAAGAAGGAACCGCAGTAATGATGTATTTAAGCGTTTTTGGCAATCAGAACAAGCGAAGTGAGATTGTACAGGAATTTTATCAAAAAAGCCTAGCAGAAAACTACGGTAAAAATGGTTATCCCGATGTTTGGCCTTCTTCTATGACCACTCTTTCAGAGGTTTTACATAGACCCCTTACCATCCAAGAGACAAAACGTCGCTTCCTACAAGCCTTAAAGATTGACGAGCCGGCGCAAAATGCACTAAATTGGATAGAAGAAAATGAACAAGCTAACCAATTTGAGAAAAAAATGAAAAGTATGCAACAACGAAATAAACAATTAGAGGAGATTAATCATGTCCGTATCTTATAAATATCAGACACTGCCGATCGAAAAAGTGTTTCGCGATCCGGTACACAATTATATCCACATTGATCATCAAGTAATCCTTGATTTAATTAATTCAAAAGAAGTACAACGTTTGCGTCGAATCAAACAATTGGGAACTTCTTCTTTTACCTTTCATGGTGCCGAACACAGTCGTTTTTCGCATTCTTTAGGTGTTTATGAAATCACTCGTCGGATTTGTAATATATTTCAACAAAATTATTCAATTGAAAAAATTGGCGAAGATGGCTGGGATGATTCGCAGAGGCTAATTGCTTTATGCGCAGCACTTTTACATGATGTTGGACATGGCCCTTATTCGCATACCTTTGAACATATTTTCCATACTGATCACGAAGAAATCACAGTGGCAATTATTACATCACCTGAAACAGAAGTCTACCAAATATTGAACCGTGTTGAAGCTGGCTTTCCAGAAAAAGTTGCCAGCATTATCACTAAAACTTATCCTAACCCACAAGTAGTACAAATGATTTCTAGCCAAATCGATGCCGATCGGATGGATTATTTATTACGTGATGCTTATTTTACCGGGACCAAATATGGTACTTTTGATTTAACTAGGATTCTACGAGTAATTCGTCCTTACAAAAATGGGATTGCCTTTGCTATGAACGGTATGCATGCAGTGGAAGATTATATCGTATCAAGGTACCAAATGTATGTTCAAGTTTACTTTCACCCTAGTTCAAGAGGAATGGAAGTCGTTTTAGAACATCTATTGAATCGTGCACATGACCTTTTCCCAAAAGAAGCGCCAATGTTCCAAAGTAATGCGCAGTTGCTAGTGCCTTTTTTCAAAGAAAATTTTTCATTAAACGACTATTTACGCTTGGACGATGGTGTATTGAATACAGCGTTTAATCTTTGGACGGAATTAAATGACTCAATTTTAAGCGATCTGGCGAACCGTTTCTTAAATCGTAAACCACTAAAATCTTGTCGTTTTGAACCAGGCACACAGGGTCAATTAATTGATACGATGAAACAAATTGTAGAAAAAGCTGGCTTTAACCCCGAGTATTATACTGCTCTTAACTCCAGTTATGATCTGCCTTATGATTTTTACCAACCGAAGCTAGAAAAACATCGGACACAAATTGAATTACAGCAAAATGATGGCACCTTAGTTGAATTGTCACAAATTAGTCATTTAGTTGCCGCATTAGCTGGACAAGAGCAAGGCGATCATCGTTTTTATTTTCCTAAAGAAATGATTGACCCAAGATTACAAAATGACTCTGATCTGTTTGGCGAAACGTACCGTTTATTTGCCTCGCACATTTACAACGGCGCGTTGATTTAAAAAAATTGGGTCCCAGCTTAATAGCAGGACCCAATTTTTTTAATTATAAATTATGTTTCATCCATTTTTGCATTGCCCAACGATGACTGCCTCTTTTTAATAAAAGCATGGCATCATCAGGAGTAACCCAGTGAAGTTGATTATTTTTTTCGGTAGGTTCAGCAACTTTTTCCCACTGATCTGCAACGTAAAAATAGCCCGGATGTGCAAAATATGTATCACGATGACTAGAGTAAAAATATTCTTTGGCTTCGCCTAAATAAGCGCCAATTTCCACACTGAAGCCGACTTCCTCTAACATTTCCCGAGCAATCGTTTCAGCATGCGTTTCATCTTTTTCAATCTCGCCACCTGGTAAAAAGAAAGCGCCATTAGGGGCTTGTACTAAAATGACCTCTTTTTTTTCATTACGGTGAATCACAATATACGCTCCATAACGAGCTTGATAATTCTTTCCTTCTTCTTTCTTGCCAAAAACAGCTTCTTTCATCGTGTCCTCCATTATAGGTTTTCTTTGCATTTTACTTGATTTCACAAAAAGAAACAAGGTTTATTCTTCTTTTTTTATTATATTGTTTAAGTTTAAAAATACAATATGTTATAATACAACCATCTAAATTGAAAGGATGATAAAAACAATGAGAATGGCACATACATGCGTACGTGTAAAGAATCTAAACGAGTCAATTGAATTTTATGAAAATGCTTTTGGCTTTGTAGAGTCTAGCCGCAAAGATTTTCCAGAGGCAGAATTTACACTAGTTTATTTATCTTTACCAAATGATAACTATGAGCTAGAGTTGACCTACAATTACGATCATGCAGCTTATGATTTAGGCGATGGCTATGGTCATATCGCTATTGCGACTGAAGACGTCCAAGCACTACATGATAAACACGCAGCGGATGGCTTTGACGTAACAGATCTAAAAGGCCTTCCTGGAGTTCCTCCTTCTTATTATTTCATTAAAGACCCTGATGGTTATAAGATTGAAGTCATTAAAGAAGATTAATCATAGGGGGCTGTGACATAAGTTCCTTTGATAATAAAATACCCGAACTATATTTGATGAGCTTTCCTAATTGTCGTGAATTTGCGACGAGTAACCGCAGGAGCAAACTCTCTTATAGTTCGGGCATTTTTGTCTTATCTGTACTTATGTCACAGCGCCTTTTTATTCGTCAAAAAAATCTAAGATTGTTTGATAGACGAGATCTTGATTGATCTCATGAATCACTTCGTGTTTCATATCAGGAAAATCTAGCATTTCAACATTTTGGTAGCCAATTTGAAGTAAGGTTCTCTTGGTGTCAAGTAATCCTTTCTTTCCGCCTGTAATTGCTACATCCTCTGCTCCAGTGACACTCAAAATCGGCAACTCAGGATTTTGACAAGTAAATAAACCGACATCTTTCAGTCGGCGAACGCTTTCCCAGATCGTCGTAACACCAATGTTGTTATAACCAGGAAGCATTCGCGGATCACGCAATGCCTTTTCCACTTGTACTTCATCATTTGTCAGCCAGGTTTTATCTGTCGAACCAAAATTTGATAATTTTTTCAACACCCAAGAATAGCTTTGCTTCCCTGCTAATAGATCAGCAAAAAGGGCAAGTACTACACCATATTTTGCTTTTTTCTCATATTGAGCAGTGCCTGTCATTAATAATTTAGCAATGTTGAGATCATTTTTTTGTAAATACAAACGTGCTAAAACTGAACCGTAAGAATGACCATACAGATAAACTGACAAATCAGGAAAACGATCGTTGATAAACTGAGTAATCTTAAGTTGATCATTAAGCATCCGTTTCACGCTGGGCATCTGTCCTAAAGGGTTTTTGTTATCCACCGAATCACCATGACCGCGATTATCACTTAGAACAACTGCAAAACCATTTTCCGCTAAAAATGAAGCGAAATGCTGATATCTCAGTCGATGTTCCAATATCCCATGAACCACTTGTACAACGGCTTTTATGTTTCGATTTTTTGGTTGAAATACCGTCAGGGCCAAAGGCAGTCCATCATCAGCAATCAGATAAACATCTTCTTGCATGATTTGCTCCAAAGAACTGGGAACAGTCTTTTCTGGCACAGTTTCTTTTAATACAATTGTTTCTGGTTGATTTCTAAACAATAAATAACTAACCAAACCCAAACCAAGTAAATCACGTCTAACAATGGTTTTTTTCTTTTTCAAAGCACTCTCCCCTTTTTTATAACGCTTCTACAAAAACGATTTATTTAACTTTCCATAGTGATCGCAAATGATTTTAAATCCTTACTACTAAATTATAACATACCAACTTCTGCCTTTTTACGCTATTTCTTGCAACAATAAAAAAGCTCCAGACGAATGTCCAGAGCCCTTTTTAACTAAATTTATTTTACATGTGAGAAGAAATCATGGCTTCTAATTGGTCTTTTGTTTGAACACCAATCGCTTTATCAACGACTTCGCCATCTTTTTTTAGAATCAATGTTGGAATACTCATAATACCAAAACTAGCAGGTACATCTGGATTTTCATCCACATCAATTTTGACTACGCGAAATTCATCTTCGTCGTATTCTCCTTCAACTTGTTCTAAAATAGGTGCTTGCATTCTACAAGGACCACACCATGTTGCCCAAAAATCAATCATTACTAAACCTTTTTCTGTTTCCACATTAAAATTTTTATCTGTCACTGTTTGTGTCATTTTTTTGAAACCTCCAATTTAATAGACAAAGTATAGCACCTTCATCTATACTTGCAAACTAACTTGCTTATCTAACTTTTTATTTAAATTTAACTTCAGTTGCTCCATTTCCCCCTTGATTTGCCGGAGCAAATTCAAAGCTTTTCACACTGCGATGGTTTTTCAGATAATCCAGCACGCCTTTTCGTAAAGCGCCTGTTCCTTTTCCATGGACGATAGTCACTTGCGGATAACCAGCTAAAATCGCCGCGTCCAAATATTGATCAAGTTCATTTAAAGCATCTTCATAATGTTTTCCCCGTAAATCCAACTGGCTAGAAACATGTGAACCAGTAGAATTCAATGTAGATACATGACGTTTAGGCGTTTCTGGTTCTTTAGGCGCAACAGCCTGCAGATCTTCTTCATCCACATCCATTTTTAAAATACCTAATTGAACCTGCCATTTATTTTTTCCTACTTTATCTAATAGATCGCCTCGTTGATTATAAGGAATCACTAAAACTTCATCGCCTGCTTTAAATTGTTTTTCTTTTTTGGCCTTTTGTAAAACTTTATTCTTTTTCAAGTGGTCTTCTGGTTGCTGCAATTGATTTAATTCACTCTTCGCCTGAATTAATTCATTTTCCTTCACATTTTTTTGACCACTTTGCTGTTGCATTTTCCGCAGATTTGAGATAATTTCATCTGATTTATCTTTTGCTTGTTCAACAATATCATTCGCTTTGTTACGGGCTTTGGCTAACTCATTTTCTCTTTCTTCATAAAAATATTGGTAAGCCTCTTGTAGCTCCTTATGCAATTGTTCTGATTCGCTAACATAATGTCTTAATTCCAAATATTCAGTTTCAGCCATTTTACGACGGTTTTCTAAATCCGTAATCATTTCATTTAGATCTTGACTTTCACCATCCATAATTTGCTTAGCGGAATCAATAAGCGTTGATCTTAAACCTAAACGTCGCGAAATCTCAAAAGCATTACTGCGTCCTGGCACACCAATTAACAGCTTATAAGTGGGCCTTAGGGTGTCCACATCAAATTCCACAGAAGCATTTACTGTTTTAGGACGATTATAACCATAAACTTTTAGTTCAGGATAGTGTGTAGTTGCCATAACATATGCTTGTTTAGCAGCCAAATCGTCTAAAATCGCAATTGCTAAAGCCGCGCCTTCTTGTGGATCAGTTCCAGCACCTAATTCATCAAATAAAACCAAACTATTTTCATCTACTTTTTCTAATACTTCAACAATCGTTGTCATATGAGAAGAAAAGGTTGATAAATTTTGTTCAATCGATTGTTCATCGCCAATATCTGCAAATACTTCATTAAAAATTCCCATTTGACTATCTTCGCCAGCCGGAATGGGTAGGCCTGCTTGCCCCATTAACTGTAGTAAGCCTAATGTTTTTAGGGTAATTGTTTTTCCTCCCGTATTTGGCCCTGTAATAACTACAGCTTGATAGTCTTCACCAATCATAATATCATTGGCTACCACTTTGGATTGATCTAAAAGCGGATGCCTTGCCTCTTTAAAATACACATGATTTTCTTGGTTAATGACTGGCACCACGGCTTTTAAGTCTTTAGCAAATCGTGCCTTAGCATTCATAAAGTCAAATTTTCCAATTACATAAGCATTATGCAAAATTTCCTTACGACTAGGCACTAGCTCTGCTGATAATTCAGCTAAAATACGAGCAACTTCATCTCTTTCAGCAATTTGATATTGCCGTAAACGATTATTTAATTCTACTACCTGTCCAGGTTCAATAAAAAGGGTTTGTCCAGAAGAGCTCTGGTCATGAACCACACCACCAAACACATTGCGGTTTTCTTGCCTTACAGGAATCACATAACGCTCATTACGCATGGTAACAAGCGCATCACTAAGATAACGGGCCTGCTTTCCATGAATAATCCCATCTAGGTTTTCCCGAATACTTTGTTCGCTGCGTGCAATGTTGCGACGAATGTTTTTTATCTCAGCAGATGCATCATCTGTGACCCGTCCGTCCTCATCAATCGCAGCCTTCAGGCGTTTTCTTAAGACCGGCAATGCTGTTAATTGTTCTTGCCAATCATATAAACGATAAAACTGAGTTTCGTCTTCTTTAAATTCTGCTAAAAAACGATCTACTTCTGCAGCTGTTGATAAAACGCGTGAAATTTGGGCTAACTCAACACCATTCAAATCAGCGCCAATTTCAATTCTTTTCATGTGAGGTTGAATATTTTCAACTTTAGGAATTGGAATTCCTCCACGCAAACGGAGAACTTTCATCGCATCATCTGTTTCTTCTAAATAAGAAGTAATCACAAGTTTATCTTTTACTGGTACTAAGCGCTGCAGTTCTTCTTTTCCCTGATCTGTTACCAGATGTTGTACAATTTGTGATTTCACTTGGTTAAATTCTAAGGTAGTTAGAATATCCTTATTTAATTCGTTCATTTTGTTCACCTGCTTTCCCCTCATTTTCTCTATCTGCGTCAAAATAGAGCAGCTTTGCGTTCATTTGCAAAAAACTGCTCTATAATTTTCAAACAATATTGGTTATCCATAATTTATCAAGCATGTTAGATAAAAATGGCGTCTTATCGACAATCAAATCAGCAGTGAAACTTCTAGTAAATATATTTTGAATGGCATCAATTGGCAACATCGTTAAAAGTTTTAAACATAATAAAATTGTTATATACATCAATACCGTATTCAGGATTCCTGCAACTAGCCAATCATCTTCAAGTACCCGCTTGAAACGAAGGTTCCTGACAAAAACCAAAACTAACTTGGTAAGTAGCCAGCCGAAAACTAACCAGCCAATAAAAGCAACGGCTGCATAATATGCTTTATCTAGGCCAAATGACAATTCTTGACTGTAATAAACCATCTCTGTCTCCGGTGTTACAGATAAATATGGTACATATAATTCAATTTTTTCGCCCCATTCTTCATAAACGCTCATGGCAAGAAAAAAAGAAAGGATACAACCTACAGTATATACTAGCTGTAAAGCTGTTGCTCGCCTTGCACCATTATAAAAAGAAAATAATAATAGTAAAAAGATTATAAATCCGATCATCCAGTCTTCCTTTCTGCTAGCCCTGAGTTACTTTTTGTTGAATACTCTGCTTGCGGTTTTCATTTAATATTTGTTGTGCTTCTACATGGTTATTAATCTCCACGTCAGTTTTTCCTTGTTTTTCCAATACTTCTTTTGCTTCTTGCTCAATCTTTTCGATGCGTTGAACCTGGTTTTCAAGTTCCGTTACTTTAATTGCTTTTTTATGTAACGTGTCATTTTCCTCTTTTATTTTCAATAATTCTTCTTGTTTTTTTAACTGATCTGACACCGCATTGATGGCAAGCAGAATCGCTGCTTGTTCATTCTCCATTTGCGAAGACATTTTCTTGATCTCTTTGAGCTGATCGTTGACAAGCTCAGTTACCATTTTCATGTGCTTTGGACTTTCTTTACTGATAATGGTGTAGTTCTGATTTTCAATCACCGCTTTAAAACGATTCTTCTGCTTTGCCAATTCGTTCAGCCTCCCATGTTTTACAAGTATTTTCTCATTATAACACTTCTAATGTTTCTTCTTGAAAATACTTTTCTATTATAAAGGAAAATTTTAAATTTTTCCACGTATTCATTTATTTTACTACATTTCAATTAAATACGCATTATGCTAAAATAAAGCCACTTATATTTAGAGAGGAAAATCCTTCATGGGAACAACCGTCGTTAAGCTAACTACACAGAAATTAAAAGATGCTGCACTATATTATAAACCTTATACAACACCACGTAAGATTCCTTACGCCGCTTTTTTCGCTAAAAAAGATGGGATCACTATTACCGCCTACAATTCTGGGAAAGTAATGTTTCAAGGGGATAACGAGGAGAAAGAAGCCTCGTTATGGCAAAACGGACAAGTAGATAAACCGAAACACACAGCCAGCCTACCTGCTGATTTCGCTCAAAAAAGTATTATTGGCAGCGATGAAGTCGGTAATGGCAGTTATTTTGGTCCTTTAGTCGTTTGTGCTGTCTATGCGGATAAAACACACTTAAAACCGCTAAAACAACTAGGTGTCAAAGACTCTAAAATGCTAAGTGACACGCAAATTTTGACACTTGCTCCTAAAATAAAAGAATTAGTCCCTTATCAAAAACTAGTGGTTACGCCGCAAAAATATAATCAAATACAGCCAAAGTATAATGCTGTACACATGAAAGTCGTCTTGCATAATCAATGTATTCAACTATTATTACAAAAAATTAGTCCTAAAGTACCCGAAGCGATCTTAATTGACCAGTTTGCTAAAGAAACCACCTATCGCAAGTATTTAAAAACCGAAGAAAATCCAGTGACTCAAAACCTTTATTTTATTACTAAAGGCGAACAATACCATTTGGCTGTCGCAGCAGCTTCGATTATTTGTCGTGCAGAATTTTTGGATTCGCTCAAACAACAATCTCAAGAAGTGGGTATCGAACTCCCCTCTGGAGCAGGTTCGAAATCTGATAAGCAAGCAGCCAAAGTCATAAAAAAAGGCGGCGTTGAGTTACTAGCTCATCATGCGAAACTACACTTTAAAAATACTGAGAAGGCAAAGAAAATGGTACAAAACTAATATTGCTTGTGAAGATTGGTTAGCAAAACTAGCTAATCAAAGAAAAAATTAATTGGACGCGATCTGTCTTTTTTACTTTTTTAATAAAAAGTCCTTCTTCTGGCACCAACAAATGTGAGCCAGAAGAAGGCTTTTTATTAACCAAATTGAAAGACGATACCGATAAGAGCCGATAAAGCAATGAAAATAACTGGATGCAGGTTTTTAAACAGCTTGTGCCTCATGGCAAAAAATAAAACAATGGCTAAAACAAGCGACTTCCAGTTAATAAACCCGAACCAGTTACCTGCAAAAAGCTGCGAACTGTCAAACAGGTCCATCCATACAACAGAAAATCCAGCTGCTGCGATAAGCGCAGTCGAAGCAGGTCTTAATCCGTAAAATACGGCATCAACATAAAAATTATTGCGAAATTTCGTTAAAAAACCACCAATGATCATAATAATGATGATGGCAGGCGAAACAAGCCCCACCGTGGCAATAATACCGCCAACAGGGCCAACAGTTAAATAGCCGACATAAGTCGCCATATTTATTCCGATTGCGCCTGGCGTTGATTCAGAAATGGCAATCATATCAGCTAGCTGACCATAGGTAAACCAGCCCGTTCGATCGGCCATGTCATATAAAAAAGGCATCGTAGCAAGCCCACCACCAACAGAAAATAATCCAGTCTTAAAAAACTCATAAAAAAGTTGTAAATAAATCATTCTTGATGACGGCTCCTTTCTTGCAATTTAGCAGCAACTCCGATAAAAGCAGCTAAAATAATAAATAATACGGGAGATAGGCTGGTAGAAACCGATAATATAAAGATAAGAGCAAAAATGGCGATCCCTACTTTATCTACGATTGAATTCTGCCAAAGTTTTAATACAGCATTTAAAATCAGAACATACACGCTCACTCGAATGCCAGCAAAAGCATTTTGTATGATAGCTAATTCGGAAAAATTTCTCATAAACATAGAAATTAGTGTAATAATAATGTAGGATGGAAAAGCAAACCCCAGAGTCGCTACGATTCCTCCTAATGCGCCTTTTTGTTTCTGACCAATAAAAGTCGACGTATTAACGGCAATAATTCCTGGTGTCGTCTGTCCAATCGCAAAATAATCGACAAGCTCTTCTTCTGTCGTCCACTTTTTTGTTTCAACCACTTCTCTTTGAAGAATAGGTAGCATTGCATAACCGCCGCCAAAAGTTAACACCCCAATGCGACTAAAAGTAAAAAATAAATCAATGAGTATATTCATGGCTCTCCTCCTTAATCCCCTAATACTTCATATGAAACAAACCATATGAATCGTAAAAAATTTCATCAACTGATATGTTACCATTAAGATAGTAACAAAACCAGAAAACCTCATAAACGTATAAAGTAAACGAATTACGATTATTTTAGAAATTTAATTACATAAGTCACTCTTGTGTATTCGATTGATTTGGATTATAATAGTTTTTGTTGTGCGGGTGTAGTTTAGTGGTAAAACAGAAGCTTCCCAAGCTTCCGTCGCGAGTTCGATTCTCGTCACCCGCTTAGATTTGAAACGTTGATACAGCAACGTTTCTTTTTTTATGTGCAATTTGTTTTGCAGTGTATAATGTAGTTTCTCATACAAAAAAGCCACTGTAAAAAAATAATTGTTAAATAACAAGATAGAGAATGAATCATCAAAATAACCCCTATGTTTAAAGAGATGGAGGTTGTTTTACAGATTCATTCCCCGAGATAGAAAAAATAGAAAATAAAACATTGATCGAAAACCAGAAAAACTCAGCAAGTTAAATGATCTTGTTAAATTCTATTTTATCTTTTTATTCGTTGTAATCGTCATAATGTAAAAAAGGTGGAGATCAGCTAATACTGACCTCCACTTTTTAACTTTATGACGAACTAACAGACATTATTCTGCGTCAGCTGTCCATTCGTCTACCTTATCTTGGTTGTCTTCAATCCAATTTCTAGCAGCTTCTTCTGGATCAGTACCATCTTCAATGTCTAACATTACAGTGTTCATATCATCTTCATCCCATTCGAAGTTATCTAATATACTGTAAACTTCAGGCATGTCGTCTTCTAAACCTTCACGGACCATAGTATGAATACTTTCAGCATCACCCATTGTTCCTTCTGGGTCATCTAGATATTTTAGATCATATCTTTCAAACATCCAGTGTGGAGACCAGCCAGTAATAACAATTGGGTCTTCATTTTGAATCGCACTACCCAATTGTGAAGTCATCGCCCCACTAGAAGATGGTGTAACTTCCCAGTCAGCTAGGTTGTCATATGTTTCAACTGTATCTTCTGCTGCTGAAACCACACCAGCACCTGGTTCAATACCAATAATTTCTTGATCAGGTACTTGATCATCTAAATCTTCGATGGAATCTACGTCCATGTATTCAGGTACAACAAGGCCTAATTGAGCTGCATCTGGCAAATTTGGACCTAAGTCTTCTACTTCGTCACCAAATTCTTCGTATTGCGCTTCATGCGTTACAGGCAACCAAGCGGCTACCATACCATCTGATTCGCCGTTAGCGACAGCTTCCCACATTACCGCATTATCTAATGGGGTAATATTTACATTATAACCCATGTCTTCTAACACTTGACCTACAACGTTGGTTGAAGCCACTTCTGTATCCCATTCTACCATCGATAAGTTGACTTCATCACCGCCTGCGTTACCACCGCCGGCATCGTTATCTCCTCCGCCATTACTGCATGCTGCTAATAATAGTGTTGAACTTAACGCCAATATACCTACTAACTTCTTCTTCAAACTAAAACATCCTTTCCTTTATTTTTAAAAATTGTAAAACAATTTTTGTTATCACATTTCAAAATAGACAACAAAAGAAATGCAAGATCATTCGGTCTTGCAAGTCTTTTACTTGCCTTATACTATTTTACCAACTTTCGACGTTCTTTTGTTTCTATTGAAAGTTGTCTAATACTTTAGAACTTTATGGCAGATCAATTTTAATCTTCACTTGAACTGCTCCCGTTAGTATTCAAGTTTTGTGTAAAGCGGTCCATAATAATTGCTAAGATAACAATTGCTAAACCATAAACAAAACCATTACCTACTTGGGAACGTTGCACGGCGGATAGAACACCTTGTCCTAATCCAGGTGCACCGATCATTGAAGCAATAACAACCATTGATAATGCTAACATCATAGTTTGGTTGATACCAGCAAAAATATTTCCCTTAGCCAGTGGCATTTCTAATTTGAATAGTTTTTGCCAGCCGGTTCCACCAAAGGAATCGGAAGCTTCCACTAATTCGGTTGGCACTTGACGAATACCTAGATTTGTCATCCGCACGGTTGGCGGTAATGAGAAGATCACCGAAGCAAATACTCCAGGAACCATACCGATACCAAAGAAGGCTACAGCTGGGATCAAATAAACAAATCCTGGCATGGTTTGCATAAAGTCAAGAATTGGCGTAATGATATTTCTTGCGATTTCGCTTTTAGACATTAACACACCTGCTGGTACACCAATAATAACGGAAATCAAACTCGAAATAATAACCAGCGTAATTGTATTTAACAAGTCACCCCACAAGTCTTGGTTATAAATAAATAATAATCCAAGAAATGTAAACGTAGGTAATTGCCATTTTTTTCCACTAAGGAAAAAGGCTAATACTGTTATTATTACAATGAAGAGTAATGGATGAATTGCTGACAAACCAGTCGTCATCCAGTCCATTATCGTTTGTCCCAGTGATTGTAAGAATGAGAAGAAAACTGACCAATGTTCAGTTAGCCAATCAACGCCGGTATCGACCCATTCAGACAGCGGGATTTCATTTTGTAGAAAATCAAGCATCTGCGCTCACTCCTTCCTTTTCAGTTGTTGTTTCAGCTGTTTCGTCAGTTTTAGCAGTTGTTTCTTCCTTGTCAGTATCGGTCATAGCGCCAATCACGCTACCACGTACCACAACGCCTACTACCCGATCATTATCATCCACAACCGCTAATGGAGCTGCAGAGTTATAAATCATATCAAAGATATCGGTCACTAATGTGTCTTTTTGGACTTTTTGCACATTCTTATCCAATACTTCTTTGAGTGGCTTATCATTTTTACGTGCGTCCAATGCTTCTTCAGCCGTCAAACTACCATCTAAATGACGTTTGCGATCGACAGCTAGCAGCATACTGATTTCTTCTTTACGCATCCGTTGTAAAGCAACATTAGGTCCGTCTGCTTCTACATTAATAGTCAAAGCAGGTTCCATAATATTTTCAGCTGTCAAGACTTTCGAACGATCGACATCTTCGGTAAATTCGCGGACAAAATCGTTGGCTGGGTTCGTCAAGATTTCCTCTCCAGTACCAATTTGCATAATTTCGCCATCACGCATTAACGCGATTCGATCTCCGATACGCAATGCTTCATTCAAATCGTGGGTAATGAAAATGATCGTTTTTTGGACTCTTTCTTGTAAATCCATTAGGTCATCTTGCATATCCCGACGAATTAATGGGTCTAATGCAGAGAACGCTTCGTCCATCAACAAGATTTCAGGATCATTCGCCAG
This sequence comes from Tetragenococcus koreensis, assembly GCF_003795145.1. Lineage (GTDB taxonomy): Bacteria > Bacillota > Bacilli > Lactobacillales > Enterococcaceae > Tetragenococcus > Tetragenococcus koreensis. The sequence goes on from NZ_CP027786.1 coordinate 1,143,360, forward strand.
TGCCCGAGCTAAGCCGACACGTTGTTGCATTCCACCGGATAATTGGTTTGGATATTGATCTTTCACTGAAAGCAAACCAGAATTATCTAAAGCATCTTCAGCTTTTTTACGTCGTTCTTCTTTTGCTACGCCGCGTACTTCTAGACCATATTCGGTATTTTCCAAAATCGTTCGTTGCGGAAAAAGTCCGAAATTTTGGAAAACCATGTTAATTTTAGTACGACGAACTTCGCGCAAGTCTTCTTTAGACATTTTTGCCACGTCTTCATCATCGATGTAAACTTCACCTGAAGTTGGTTCGATCAATCGATTAATCATCCGTACCAAAGTAGATTTCCCACTACCAGAAAGACCCATGATTACAAAGACTTCGCCTTCATTGACATCAAAACTGACATCATGAACACCCACCGTTGCTCCGGTTTCTTTTAGGATTTCTTGTTTGGATTTTCCTGCTTTAACCTGTTCAAGCGCTTGTTGGGTTCTTCTACCAAACACTTTGGTTAAATGTTCTATTCGAACTTTTTTACTCAAAAGTAAACACTCCTTATTTTCTTAAACTCTTTCAGAAAACTCCCATGAAAGTGACCATACAATCGTAACATCAAGTTGTCACTTTGTCAAAAGAAAAAAGAAACTATTTTTGCAACAATTTCTTCTAATTTATTTCATTCGGATAGAAAAGCTGGGTCATTCGTTGAACGCTTAATTCACTGCCCACAAAGTAAATCGTATTGCCTACACTTAATTTTGCATAGGGGCCAGGTGAAAGTAATAATTCGACATCCGTTTGAATCCCCACAATTGTTGCGCCAGTTATTTGCCAAATGTTCAGGTCTGCTACACTTTCTTCTAAATGCTGGGCTTCTGCGGTCAACTTTAATTCAAAAGGAACAAAGGTCGAAATATCATGTACTTTTTTCGTTTGATTAACAAGTACATTTAATAATTCAGAAAAACTATTTAGCTCTTGTCTTTGACGCTGAACACTATCTAATAGGTCTTGACGGATTTCTTGAATTGACTGCACATTTTTATACTTTTCAACAAATAACTGAGCATTTTCTCTAGAAGCGACATACGTTCCACTACCTTGTTGGACTTCCATAATTTCCAGATCGACCAAGACATTAATCGCCTTACGAGCAGTTTCAGGGGAAACATTAAAATTACTTGCTAAAGTCGAACGCGCATGAATTTTTTGCCCAACTTTATAACGGTTTTCAACAATTCGTTCCGCAATATCTACAGCAATTTGCTGATAACGCGGTAGTGTAACTCGTTTAGTAGGTTTCAATTCTTCTGCCATGGTTTCCTTTCTCCTAGCTACTTTTTTGGTTAACCTCTTTAAAAAATAGTACCATAATAATTGTTAAAAAGAAAACAGCTAGCCCCTCTTTTTTCTATTCAATGAACAATTGAAAAAAAGCAGCAACTGAATGATAATAAGGTCAAGGAGGCATAAACTTATGCAAAAAATAGCCATCATTGGTAGTGGAATTATTGGTATTACTTTGGCAAACTATTTAGATACAACAAAATACGACATCACTTTATTTGATGAAGGAAACGGTCAAGCGACTAAAGCTAGCGCAGGAATCATTTCCCCCTGGTTATCTAAACGTAGGAATAAGCGATGGTATCGTTTAGCTAAAGACGGAGCAGCCTTTTTCCAAAAATTAGTTACTGACATGAATATTTCAAACGATATTTACGCACAAAATGGCACCATCCTTTTACGTAAAAATGGCTTGGAATCCTTAGCCACCTTAGCTGAACAACGGAAAAGAGATGCACCAGAAATTGGTGAAATCAAGCTTCTTTCTTCTAATGCAACAACCAACAAACTACCTTTATTAGCGCCACAAGAATCTTTATATATCTCCGGAGGCGCTAGGTTAGATGGGTTGCATTATCTAGATTATATGAAAAAACTAGCAGCGCAAAAACAAATTCATTTTATTAGCGAAAAAGTTACCCTTGAAAAAGAAAACGATCATTGGCAAATCAACACGCCCAACCAACAAATGTCAGCAGATCGTGTTGTATTGGCTGCTGGTCCTAATTGCAAAACGCTATTAGAACCTCTTGGTTATCAGGTAGATCTCCGTCCACAAAAAGGACAGCTTATCGTCTTTAAAACATCTCAAGCCCAAAGTGTAAACTGGCCAGTTGCTATGTTGGATAATGAAGCGGACCTGATTCCTGCTAACAACGGGCAAGTTATTATCGGCTCAACTCATGAAAACGAGGAACACTGGGATTTGCATCCTACGACTGCAGCATTTGAACAATTAACTACCAACAGTAAAGATTTTTTGCAGTTTCCTGAAAGTCTTTTAAAAAATTCTTTCAGCTACCGTGTAGGTACACGAGCCTATACCTCAGACTTTGCTCCATTTTTTGGTCCACTGACTGAGGAACCATCGCTTTTGGTCGCTAGCGGTTTAGGTTCTTCTGGCTTAACTACCGGGCCTTATATTGGTTACTTATTAGCAAACTATATTAATGAAGGAACCTGGCCAGATACAGACTATCAAAAACCTCTGAATACTTACATTCAAAAATAGCTTTTCTTAAATAAAGCCGTTGGAGTCTAGTATTGGTGTAGTTTCCAACGGCTTTATTCTGTTCATTTATCAATTGCCTTACGCCAAAAAGTAGGATAGTTCCGTTTTTCATCAAGATTAAATTGGATAATTTCGTAAAGTAGTTGGTAATTGATCGTCTCTTCCCATTTAATTCGAAAAGTACTTTTGCCTTGTCCGTAACCACAAGCTGTGATTCTATCGGAAAATTCCTTGATACCTGCAACTTCTGGCGAAACAGTGATATGTTTTTTTGTTTTATTAAAAGAAATAATAAATGTTTCATTATAAGTGTACATTGGTTCATTCCACTTAAAAACCAACTGTAGTTGTGAGAATTTGGCTTGAACCGAATCCATAAGTTCAGAAAATTTTTCCTTATGTTCTTCTTGATCAATTGTCGCAATATATTCTTGTAATGTCGTCAACAGTCTTCTCCTTTTTATTTCATTACAACTAAACGCTGAAAAAATACATAAAAATAGAGCTGTGACATAAGACTATTTGATAAAAATATCCGAACTACAGAGAGCTTGCTCCTGCGGTTACTCGTCGCACAAAACATTGCTCCTGCGGTTACTCGTCGCACAAAACATTGCTCCTGCGGTTACTCGTCGCACAAAACACTGCTCCTGCGGTTACTCGTCGCACAAAACACTGCTCCTGCGGTTACTCGTCGCACAAAACACTGCTCCTGCGGTTACTTGTCGCAAATCCACAATGATTAGCAAATCTCAATAAATATAGTTCGGATTTTTTTAACTTGTTTTTACTTATGTCACAGCTCCATGTGCTTTTTTAAAATAGCGGAATAACTGCGCCTTGGTATTCTTCATCCATATAATCTTTTACTTTGTCACTTTGCAACGCTTCAACCAAAGCTTCAGTTGCTGGCGCATCTTCATCCCCATTACGGACAGCTACAATATTAGCATAAGTTTGTGCAGCTTCAGAATCTTCCCCTTCAATAGCTAAAGCATCATCTTGAACATCAAAACCTGCTTCTAAAGCATAGTTAGCATTGATTACAGCTAAGTCCACGTCTTCCACAGTACGAGGAATTTGAGAAGCATCTAGTTCTGTTAGTTCTAGATTTTTTGGATTTTCTTCAATGTCGTCGATCGTAGCTGTGATGTCACTATCATCTTCTAACTTAATTAAGCCAGCTTCTTCCAGCAATAATAACGCGCGAGCGCCATTAGTAGCATCATTAGGAATGGCAATTTCAGCGCCATTTTCTACATCATCAACCGAATCTGTTTGACCAGGATATAATCCCAGTGGTTCATAGTGAATTTGAGCTGCTGGAACTAAATCTGTATCATTTTCTTCATTAAAGTTATCTAAATAAGGCTCATGTTGGAAGAAGTTTGCATCAAGATCGCCATCAGCTAACGCTTGGTTAGGTAGCACATAATCATCAAAAACTTCAACTTCTAAATCATACCCTTCATCAGCCAGATCATCTTCTACTTGATTTAAAATCTCAGCATGAGGCGTAGAACTAGCGCCTACCGTTAATGTCTCATTTTCATCCGAGCCACTGCCTTGGTCATTACCACCTGCACAAGCTCCTAATCCAACAGCTGTCAATCCTAGTACCCCAGCATACAATGTCTTTTTCAAACTTTTCTTCATCTTCAATCTCCTCCAAAAATTTTTTTTCATTCGAACAAAAGATCCAATTTTTTTCCACTAAAAAAGCCCTCTTATCAGTAAAACTGATAAAAGGGCGAAAATTTCGCGGTACCACCTTGTTTTAGAAGTTTGCACTTCTCTTAGACCATCTCAAAATTAATGAAATGATGTTCAAGTTAACGATTGAACCTTTCGAAATCATCTACATATCGATGATTTATCCTCAGAGACCATCTTCATTTCTTACTTCATAATCTTTTTCACCAACCAAGATCTCTCTGAATAGAAGTTAGAAACTACTCTTCTCATCAACGGAATTCTCATGTGTTTTGTTGTATTGTAATTTACACTAGAAAGAATGAATTGTCAAGTGTCTGATAGTCTACCGGTCCCACATTGGTTCTCACAAATGAAAAACTTTCACTCTCTTATCAACGCCTGTGTCGTACACCTGAAAGAACCACCAAACATTCTAGAAACGCGGTAATCGAGCGTTTCTACTTTTATACCTTTGGCTTTAATTTGTGCAATCAAATCAGTGAACGCTTGATCGGTAACATATACCTGATCGTTGATTGGCAGGCCGTTTGTTATTAGGTTGGCAGCTTCTTTCAACGAAACGTTGATTTTTTCCCAATCATTTAATTCTTCAGGTATGCCATCTAAGAAGGCCTCTTTGCAAACAATCATTAAGCCCTCTTTAAGCATACTAAGCGCACAATCCAGATGCAAAATCGATGGATGCAAACGAACAGGAACCACTTTATAATCAAATTGTTCCATAAGTTGTTTGAGCCAACGAATACCATTTAGATTGCTAGCCAACCCAGAATGACCAACAAAAATAGTTTCCCCTAAAACAACAACATCGCCACCTTCAATAAACGGTCCAATTTCACTCTTTTCGCCTTCTGATAAATCAGGTTGAGGAGCTGCAAAATAATATCCCTCATTATTTTTGGCCCATTCATTTAAAACAGGACGGATAGGAAGTATTTCTCTGCGACGATGCATAAACCGCAAATTTCCTTCAATGATAAAAGGCCCAATCGTAAAGAAAGGATCTCTGGAAAAGAAATTGCTATAGCCAACTCCTTGGCTTCTTCCATATTCTTTTTCATGTCGTGTAAGTAAACGCGGCCTTAAAACCTCAACGCCATAAGATTCAAGAAGTGACTGCATTTTTATTTTTTCTTGTTCCCAATCGCTTTGCAACTGTTTATCAGCCTCTGCTACATCTTTTCCACCACTATTTTTTACAAACTCTTCATTTTCTTTCGTCAAAAAAGAGGTATCCATGCTATTTTCAGTATCGTTTGGAAAACAAAACTCTGACTGCGCTAAAACAACTGATTTTAATGGTGCAAATTCGCTTACAACGTTTGTTTTTCTCATCAAATTTCCTCCTGACTTCAATATTCAATTATCTATTATAACGAGTATTTATGAGAATGTCGAAAATAGAATAACTCAAATATTTTATTAGTAGAGAATAAAACAGATTCTGTACAATTAAAACAATATTTTCAAGTAGTTTTTTTCTACTGTAAATTAGCACTTTCCTCTATGGTTTCAGTAAAACTTTTCCTATATTCTTACCTTCTTCTAAATAATCATGTGCTTTTTTTCCGTCCGCAAGTGAAAAAATTGTCGGTTCACTAATGGCAATTTTTTCATTTAAAAAATAGGAAAATAAACGTTGGCTTCTTTGTTGTCTCTCTTCAAAGTTTATTAGATAATCCCATAGATCACCGGTTAGAATACTTTTTGAGTGTGCTAGCAGATCAATCAAGTCAACTTGTGGCGGAGTACCTCCAGCCATACCGAAAAAGATTACTTTTCCACGATTTTTCAAGAAAGAAATGTTTTGGTTTAATGTTTTCCCTACACCATCGTATACGACATCAAATTTTCCAGCTAGCTTATCGCTCCAACCTTTTTCTCGACTGGGAAAAACTTCTTTTACTCCAAAAGATAATGCCAATTTTTTCTTAGCTTTTGTTGAAGCAGAACCGTAGACAGAAATACCTTCTGAAATAAGCATTTGAGCTAAAATTTGTCCTACACCACCGCTTATGCCAGTAATAAAGACTTGGTCTCCTTCATTGGGTTTACTAAGATCATGCGCTAAAAAATCTGCTGTCAGGCCTTGAAGCCCAACGGATACAGCCAACTGAGAAGATATTCCTTGAGGTAAATGAATAATGTTGTCTCTGGGCACCGCAACATACTCAGCATTGGCAAAGGGAACATCAACAAAAAGGACTTCTCTGCCAATGTTAAATTGACCCACGCCAGAGCCTACTTTGACAATTTTCCCGACGCCTTCATACCCATTGATATATGGTTTATTATTTTCAATATGATACTCCCCTTTTCTACGGTAGATATCAGCAAAATTCAATCCAATATATTCTGTCTTTACCAAAACCTCATCAGCTTGCAATACAGGCTCGGGTAACTCTCCGTATTCTAAAACAGCGCTAGTTCCAAAATTTTTAAAATAAAGTGCCTTCATTGTTACACTTCCTCTTTGTATTATTTTTTCATTCGTTTGTTTGCTAATGAAACAGCAAGTAGACTTTGTATGTAATCAACTAAGAACTTAAATTTCTTCAACTATAAAAAAAGGCCGAACCCTCACTCAGTAAGGATTCAGCTTAACATTTAAGTTTATTCTTCTTCATCAGCCATGAATGTATTAAATACTTCTTCAATCATGTCCCATTCTTTATCTGTTTCGATTTGTTCTAAATTGCCTTCTGTGCCTTCTTCATTTTCGATATAAGCATAAGCTTGCAATTCGACTTCCTCATCTTCATCAGTTCCAGCTGGATATAATAAAACATAATTACGACCAAATTCTTCTTGGCCGTCGATAGTAAGTAAGATTTCATACAAGGTTTCATTTCCTTGTTCATCCACTAAAGTAATATGTTCATGTCCTTCATGATCATGATCATGGTCGTGATCGTGTGTATGTTCTGCCATTGGTTTAATTCTCCTCTTTTTCTTTTAAAAATGTGCAATTTATTTTGCTACAGCGTCTAAATAGTTCTGTAGAATCACTACTGCTGCTAATTTATCAATTACTTTTTTTCGTTTTTTTCTGGAAGTATCCGCTTGTTCGACAAGCATCCGTTCAGCTTGAACCGTTGATAAACGTTCGTCTTGATAAATAACCGGCAGTTGATAGCTTTCTTCTAATTTTTTCCCATAATTCATTGATGCTTCAGCTCTAGGCCCGATTGAGTTATTCATATTTTTAGGCAGTCCAACCACAAATTGTTCCACTTCATATTGCTCAACCAATTCTTTTAATCTGGCAAAACCAAATTCGCCTTCTTCTTCATTGATTGGAATAATTTCAATGCCTTGTGCTGTCCACCCTAACGGATCACTTACAGCTACACCAACCGTTTTTGAACCAACATCCAAACCCATAGTGCGCATTATAAGTTGACTCCATGGTTTTCTAAATAAAAACGTATTAAGACTTCTAATACTTCATCTCGTTCATGGCGACGAATTAAATTACGCGCGTCGCGATAACGCGGAATGTACGCCGGATCGCCTGACAACAAATACCCTACGATTTGGTTAATTGGATTGTACCCTTTTTCTTCAAGCGCACGGTATACGATCGCAAGAGTTTCGCTAACTTCTTTTTTGCGGCTGTCATCAAAATCAAAACGTACCGTTTCGTCTTTATAACCCATTCACACGACACCTCTTTCTCCTAATTGTTCACTTATTCTTTTGTATATTGTACTAAACAAATTGGGAAACTACAACTAAATCCGTTCATTTATAAAAAGTATATCTGAAAACTGTGATTATTTTGTGAATTTTGACTACTTTTTACAAATCCTTTTCTGGTTGAAAAAAGTCCTGATTTTCTCTTACTGATTAGCACAAGTGCAATCAAAGAAAAGATCAAGACTTCCATTTATTCTTCTTCAGATGATGGATTTAGACTTTCGTTACTGTGTAAAAAGTAAATCAACGTCTGTAATTCATTGGTTAAATCAACATTTTGAATTAAAACATTAGCCGGTGCAGAAATACGCGCTGGCGTAAAGTTCAGAATACCTTTAATACCAGAGTCAACTAAGTCATTGACAACATCTTGTGCATTGGATGCTGGCACCGTCAAGATGGCAATTTCAATTCGTTGAATTGCAATTTGTTCAACCATATCAGACATTGGATATACCGGAATGCCATCAACAATCCGTCCTACAATATCTGAATTAACATCAAACGCAGCACTTACACGAATGCTATTGCTTTGATGAAATTTATATTTTAACAGGGCACTACCTAAGTTCCCCACACCAACTAATGCGACATTGGTCATTTCGTCATCACTTAATGTTTTAGCAAAAAATTGCATTAAGCTTTCTACGTCATAACCATATCCACGCTTACCTAATTCTCCAAAATAAGAAAAATCACGACGAATCGTGGCGCTATCGACTTGTACGGCCTCACTTAATTCAGTTGAGGAAACCTTTGTCTTTCCAGCATCATTTAAAATTCGCAAATAGCGATAATATAAAGGCAACCGTTTCGCAGTTGCTTTGGGAATACTATTTTCTTTCACTTTCTAGCCCTCCATTGTGAAAAGTTCACTTATAACACGTAGTATCATAACAGATAAAAACGAAAAAAAGCAATTTGATTGCTCAGATTACTGCAAATTTTTACAAATACAGTTGAAAGCGCATTTTGCTCATTCTTTATAACACGGATAAATTGTGATACACTAGCGTTTATGGATACATAAAATCAATGAAAATTAAAGTGAGGGTACTATGATTTTATTACAAGCAAATCAAATTGCGCAGCAATTTGGTGCAGATACTTTATTTAAAAATATTCAATTAGAAATCAGCAGCCAAGCTCGTATCGGTTTGGTAGGTCGTAATGGCTCGGGAAAGTCAACACTGTTAAAAATCATTGCTGGCATTGATCCGCCTGACCAGGGCACGATTGCCAAGAATAAAAACGTTTCTCTAGGTTATTTAGCACAAGATACGGGTCTAGACTCTGATAAAACGGTCTGGGAAGAAATGCTCGAAGCTTTTTCTGACGTACAGCAAATAGAAAAACGTATGCACGAACTAGAAATACAAATCAGTCAAGCCGTGCCTGAAGATGAAAACTATGAGACAATTCTGAACCAGTATGACAACTTGCAACAAGAATTCGCAGAAAAAAATGGTTATGGCTATGAAAATGAAATGCGTTCAGTTTTGCATGGTTTCCAATTTGATGAATCCTTTTACGACAAATCCATCCAAACGCTTTCTGGCGGACAAAAAACTCGTTTAGCATTAGCTAAAATGCTGTTACAAAGCCCGGATATTTTAATTTTGGATGAACCGACCAACCATTTAGATATTGAAACACTCAGCTGGTTAGAAGGTTATCTACAAAATTATCGCGGAGCACTACTGATCGTATCACATGACCGCTATTTCTTAGATAAAGTCGTAACCGAGATTTACGAAATTAGTCGTAATAAAATGCACCACTATAAAGGAAACTATAGTCGTTACTTAGACTTAAAAAGCCAGCAACTGGCTAGTGATTGGAAAGCTTATGAAAAGCAACAAGCAGAAATTAGTAAGTTAGAAGACTTTGTTGCCAAAAATATCGTCCGTGCTTCAACCACCAAACGAGCACAAAGTCGCAGAAAGCAATTAGAGAAAATGGACCGGCTTGAACGTCCGCAAGGCAAAGAAAAAGCGCCTAATTTCCTATTTCATATAGCAAAAACTTCTGGAAATATTGTATTCCAGCTAGAAAATGGTGCAATTGGCTATGATCACAGTGTTGTATCTGAACCAATTAACTTAGATATCAAACGACAAGAAGCTATTGCTTTAGTGGGTCCTAACGGTATCGGTAAATCCACCTTATTAAAATCCATGATTGGCGAAATCCCTTTTATTAAAGGGGAAGAGCGTTTTGGTACCAACGTTACCGTTGGCTACTACGATCAAGGTCAAGCAGAATTAAACCAAAACAAAACGATCTTAGAAGAGTTGTGGGACGAACATCCTACAACGCCTGAGGTGGATATTCGCAGAATACTAGGTAGTTTCTTGTTTTCTGGAGATGACGTTGATAAGCCAATCTCTTTGTTAAGCGGTGGAGAAAAAGCGCGTGTTGCTTTAGCTAAACTAGCCATGGATCAAAAAAACTTTTTAGTCCTAGACGAACCTACCAACCACTTAGACATTGATAATAAAGAAGTGTTAGAAAATGCTTTAATCGATTATGAAGGTACGCTCTTTTTCGTTTCTCATGACCGTTATTTTATCAACCGTATTGCCACCAAAGTAGTTGAGCTTTCAGAAGATGGTTCTCGACTTTATCTGGGCGATTATGATTATTATTTAGAAAAGAAACAAGAAGAACAAGAACTAGCTGAATATGAAAAATCCGCGATGCCCCAAGAAAAACCGAAACCTAGTGGGAAACAAAATTTTGCTCATTCCAAAGAGCAACAAAAACAAGTACGGGCGCTTCAACGTAAAGTTACACAAGTGGAAGAAGAATTAGCCGCAGCTGATGAAAAAATAAACCAAATTAAAGAGGAAATGACCCTACCGGAAAACTTAGACGATCATGTAAAATTAAATGAATTAGATCAATCATTGCACACAACCCAAAGTCAACAAGAAGATCTAATGGAACAATGGGAAGATTTGAGCCTGCAATTAGAAGAATTAGAAACAGGCACTTAAAATTTCAATAACAGCACTACAAAAGCTTTATCAACCATAATGGTTGGTAAGGCTTATTTAATTAGCATTAACGGAAAGTTTACATAACAGACATAAAAAAATTTTTTGAAACACAATAAAATTTTTGTATGAAAAGCTAATTTCCGCTATAATTAAGTTAACTTAATAAAATGGAGTGGTCTTATGAAAATCGGAATACCCAAGGAAATAAAAAACAATGAAAATCGTGTAGCATTGCCCCCTTCAGGCGTTTATGAACTGATTCAAAGTGGACATGATGTCTCGATAGAAACCAATGCAGGTTATGGTTCTGCGTTCAAAGATGAAGCCTATGAAAAAGTGGGAGCCACAATTGTTGATACTCCTGAAGAAATCTGGGAACAGGACATGGTAATGAAGGTTAAAGAACCCTTGGAAGAAGAATATAAATACTTTCGTGAAGGATTAATTTTATTTACCTATCTACATCTAGCAGCAAATAAACCCGTTGCCCAAGCTCTACAAAAAGCCAAAGTAACAGCGATTGCCTACGAAAATGTACAATTAGATAATGGCACTCTCCCTCTCCTATCCCCAATGAGTGAAATTGCCGGCCGGATGGCAGCCCAAATCGGCGCTGAATTTTTAGAAAGCCCTAAAGGCGGTAAAGGAATTGTTTTAGCAGGCGTTCCTGGTGTACGTAAAGGTAATGTTGTTGTAATCGGTGGTGGCGTTGCAGGGACTAACGCAGCAAAAATTGCTCACGGTCTTGGTGCTAAAGTAACCATTTTAGATGTCAATATCAATCGATTAAAAGAACTAGATACTGAATTTAACGGACAAGTGCAAACATTGATGTCCAACAGTTTCAATATTAAAGAACAATTGAAAACAGCCGATTTAGTTGTTGGAGCAGTTCTTTTACCTGGACGTAAAGCACCAACGTTAGTTACAAGAGAAATGGTAAAAGACATGCCCGACCATTCCGTAGTTGTTGATATTGCAATTGACCAAGGTGGAATTTTTGAAACAGAAACAAAAACAACGACACACGATGACCCAACTTATGTTGAAGAAGGAGTTACTCATTACGCAGTTGCCAACATGCCCGGAGCTGTGGCACAAACGGCTACCATTGCTTTGAGTAATTCAACTTTACCTTTTGCTAAAAAGATAGTTGGTGCATCGATTGAAGAAGTATTGCAAAATGAACCTGCCTTATATCGCGGTGTTAATACCTATAAAGGATACTTAGTACATGAAGCAGTAGCTGGAGATTTAGGAATTGAGCATACTTCGCTTGATAGCTTACTATAATATAATAAAAATATATACTTCCTTTACCCTACTAAAAAGCCTGTGAGATGATCATTTCACAGGCTTTTTTTTTAAGTTTTGTCGTAATTCTATGATTGTCACTGTAAATTCTTCTTCACTTTAACAGTTCTTCTATTTCTTCTGCCAATTGACTGTTATCAAAGAAATTAGCTACTTTTAATAAGTCCTCTAGCGATTCTCTACCTGCTTCTGTGTCTAAGTAAAGAAAAGTTATTTTTGCTTCATAATATTTAGCTAACAAGCGATAACCATCCATAGTTATTCCTGTAATTAAGTCGTTTAGTATGCTTAAAGAGGAAAGTGCGTTTGAAACATCCTTTTCTTTAATCATTCGTTCAATACAATTAATTAACACCGTGGCAAAAACATGGTCACTATTAGGATAGTACTTATATCTACTTTGTACTTTCAATGCTTCTTTTAGTAGTTGACCCATCAAAGGATAAGGTAGAAAGTAACAATTATTAGCAAAGAACTTTAAATCACTTAAAGTCCACGTAAGTAAATTTGAAAAATAATCAATGACTATGCTTAATTCTTGTTCATTAAGCTTTAACCCCTTTTCATAGTTCTCCAGAAGTCTATAATTAGCTAATTGAATTCTTTCTATTCCAATTGTACTTGATTCGATATGACGGATATATTTTTCAAATTGGGCTATTTTATTGGCATTCCATGACTTACTAATCCTATAACTATGGTACACATCAAGCTGTGGTCTGTAACCATTTTTTATCCATTGAAATTCGTCCATCGTCATCATCAAATTCGAAAGTACTTGGTAAAATTTATCAACTGCTAATGTCCGTTCCCCACTTTCAAATTTAATGGCATTTGTTTTTGAGCAAACCTCTGTATAAACAGATTTTAAAGGAAGTCCTTTATCTAACCTAATTTTTTTAACGACTACTCCATACATAGCGGCTCTCTCCTTAAAGGGTAAATAAAAGTTTACTTTTTTCATCTATATCTGATTTTTGCTACATAATTATTTCTGCAAAGGAGAGATATTTATGTTCAAATTTATCAGAAAAAATGCAAGTTTTGCTCAACTAGCGAGTATAAACTTATTTTCAAAAACTGGCGATCGGCTATTTTACACAGCCATGCTTACGTTAGCTGCTTCTTTACCAGAAGCTAATCTTGCTGTAATGATTGTCTCTATTTCTGAAACCTTACCCGTGTTGCTGAGCTTTTTGTTAGGCAGCCTTGCTGACCGAAGAAATAACAAAATTGAACTTCTCATTAACAATTCTTTTTTTAGAACTTTCTTATACTTATTTATCGGCCTACTATTTAATTACTCAACCACATTTCCATTAGTCCTATGTATAGCCGCACTTAATTTTGTTTCCGATCTATCAGGTAATTATTCTTCAGCTCTTGTCGCTCCCTTTTCTAAACTTTTAGTTCAGCCAAAAGATATGCAACGAGCTCAAGGCATCATAAGCATTACTGCCCAACTGGTCAACATTGTTGCTACTTTTGCTGGTTCTATTCTTCTAACGTTTTTCATTGCTGGAACAATAGCTTATATTAACGCTATGCTCTTCTTTATTGTGGGTATAAGTTATATTTTTATACGTTCCAAATTATTAGTGGTAGAAAAAGAACTTCCTACTATCACAGAAGAAAAAACGACCACTGAGAACATTAAAAATAATTTTAAAACTTTATATCAAGATAAGTTCATTTTGAATGATCTCTGTCAGCTTTCCCTACTTAACGGCGTCTTCGGTGGACTAACTCCCATCTTCGTTATTTTCATACAAAACGACAATGTTTCATTATTTCTATCTAGACCGCTAACAATTTCTTTACTCTCGGGTTTAATTACTATTTTTATGATGGTAGGAAATAGTATCAGCTCCAACTTATTCAAAAATACTCCGACTTCCACTTTAAATAGTACCGCTAATTTATTTATTGGCATCGTAGGTGTTGGTTTTATTTTAAATAATTTATATATAGTACTTATTAGTTCAAGCTTTATTGCTTTACTATTAGGGATTGTTTCTCCTCGGTTCACAGCTAAAATCGTCAATAATTATCCAACAGAGCATTTAGGCGGTATTGTAACCACTGTAAATTCCTTACTAGTTTTAACGCCTCCTATAACCAGTTTTATTTTTCCACTATTTGCCAATATAGGAGAAACATTTGCTTATCTCTGTTTCCTATTTTACGGGTTACTGCTAATTCTAATAAGCTTTCTAATTTTAAAAAAAAAAGCTTTTAAATAGGAGCATTCGGTATCAATGATCACAGTATTAATTACCTGAATACTACTTGATTAGAAAAAACTGTCCACCGCAAAATTGATAGACAGTTGACAAACTGCTCGTTTATTTTAAATCAGTTGTTAATTCAATCAAGTTTCCTTCTGGGTCTTGTATTACTGCTTCATAATAACCGTCGCCAGTTGTCCGGGGCCCATTTAAAAGTGGAAAACCATCTTGGACAAACTTTTCAGCAAAAGTATCGACTGCTGTTTTGCCACCTACCGCAATAGCTATATGCGCATAACCTAAGCTTTCAGCAATACGATTTGATAAATGCTGCTTTGTCGTTAATTCAATTCGGCTTCCTTCTTCAAAGGTTAAAAAATAAGAGCTAAAACCTGTTTTTTTATTATGATATAAATCCGTACTACTGACATTAAAATATTTTTCGTAAAATGCTTTCATTTTTTCAATATCTTTCACCCAAATAGCAATATGTTCAAGTTTCATAAAGCTCCTCCTCCGCTTTCTTACCAAGTAAAATAAATCTCGGTAATGTTTCTTTTATCTTACCAAAATTTAGCGCCTTTTGGTAAGATAAATAATTTTTTTCTGGTTTCTTTTCTAAAATGAAACAATTATAGTATCTTTTTCCAGCTAACTCTTTTGTTAGTTTCCTAAGTCAGCAAGGTATTTTGGCTGAATCCGCATCGTTTTATGCTTCTAATTTGATAGAAGTTTCTTTCGACTAGTAACAATAAAGCAACAAAAAAGCGACTAAAAAGTCGCTTTAGATAGAGCTTTGGAAAACTCACGATAAAAAAGTAGAACCATACTCCTTAAATTTCATTGTTTAACACCATTTTCATCGAAAATCTCCATCATTTCCGATACATCTTCAGCTCCAAAAATAAATCATTATAGATTCCCAAGTATTGTGAGCCAAGATTTTCGTAGACTTCTAAATGAGCCAATCGTTCATCAGAGGGATAAAATTGTTCGTCTTCTGTGATTTCTTTTGGTAGTAATGCCAAAGCTTTTTCATTAGGTGTTGAATAACCGATATACTCCGCATTTTGTGCTGCATTTTCAGGCTCTAACATAAAGTTGATAAATGCATATGCGCCTTCTTTGTTTTGTGCTGTTTTAGGAATCACTAGGTTATCAAACCAGAGATTAGAACCTTCTTCGGGAATTACATAATGAATGTGCTCGTTTTCTGCCATCATATCCGCCGCTTCACCAGAAAAAGTCACCGCGACGGCACTTTCTTCATTTTCCATATACATTTTTATTTCATCAGCGACAATGGCTTTGACATTGGGGGTGAGTTTTCTTAGCTTCATTGTAGCTTCTTGCAACTGCGACTGCTCCTTACTATTTAACGAATAGCCTAAACTGTTCAAACCTAGGCCGATAATTTCGCGTGCACCATCAATTAACATCACGTTATTTTTTAAAGCAGGGCTCCACAAATCATCCCAAGAAGTGATCGCTCCTTCATCCACCATTTTGTCATTATACGCAATTCCTAACGTTCCCCAAAAGTATGGCACAGAATAACGATTTTGCGAGTCAAAACTCAAGTCCAAAAATTGCGGATCGATGTTGTCTAGCCCTTTTAATTTTTCTTTCTCTAACGGCAACACTAAGTTTTGCTCGATCATTTTTTGGATCATATACTCACTAGGAATCGCGATGTCATAAGCCGTTCCGCCTTGTTGGATTTTAGTAAACATCGCTTCATTGGAATCAAAGGTATCGTAGTTAACTTTATACCCGCTTTCTTTTTCAAAACGATCAATTAACTCAGGATCAATATAATCGCCCCAATTATAAATGTTGACTACTTTTGCACCCGACATGCCTGTAGATTTTTCTAAGGTTTGCACACCAAAAAACAGTAATAACAAAATGAAACAGATTCCTATAAAAAGTGCTTGTAATCTTTTCATGTCAAATCAGCCTTCTTTCTTTTCAGCCGATTTTTGCGCAAACGTTTCGATCGGTTTTCCTTACTAATAAAATAATAGCCAATAACTAAAAATAAAGAAAACAAGAAAACGAGCGTACTTAAAGCATTGATTTCTAGGTCAATTCCTTGTCTTGCTCTAGAATAAATTTCGACTGACATGGTGGTAAACCCATTGCCGGTAACAAAAAAAGTAACCGCAAAATCATCCAAGGAATACGTAAATGCCATAAAATAACCCGCAATTATTCCAGGCGTCAAAAAAGGCAAAATAATATCTTTCATCACCTGCCAACTATTAGCGCCTAAATCTCTGGCGGCATCTACCATCGAATCTTTCATCTCTTGTAATTTTGGCAGTACCATTAAAACGACAATAGGCACACTAAAAGCACAATGGGACAAAAGAACACTGATAAATCCTAGATGAAAGCTACGAAACCAACTGCCAATCATAGTGAAAAAAATTAAAAAGCTCGCACCAATAATCACATCTGGTGAAACTAGTAAAACATTATTAAAGCTAAGCAAGGTATTTTTAAGCCAGCGTTTTTTATTATAATAAATGCCAATCGCACCCAAAACACCAATCATTGTCGCAATCAAAGCTGATAAAAATGCCAACAAGAAAGTGTTTAATACTATAATTAATAGACGCGAATCAGCAAACAACGCCTGGTAATGAGCCAAAGAAAAGCCGGTAAATTGATTCATGGTGGTACCAGTATTAAAAGAGTAAAAAATTAAATAAAAAATCGGTAAATAAAGTAACAGAAAAACAATCGTTAAATATATGTGGGACCACCGAAATTTTCTCATTTTTTAATCCTCCTCCCTTTCTTTTCTTGAGTCAATAACATCACAATAAACATCGCGAAAATTAAAATAACACCAATTGTCGCACCCATGCCCCAATTTTGGGTAATCAAAAAGTGTTGTTCAATCGCAGTTCCTAGCGTGATGACTCGATTGCCTCCGATTAAACGCGTCAACATAAATAAAGAAAGCGATGGGATAAATACCGCTTGCACCCCACTTTTGACACCACTTAGTGACAAAGGGAAAATCACACGACGAAAAGCTTGATAACTATTTGCTCCTAAATCCCGACTAGCACTGACAAGTGATGGGTCAATTTCTTCTAACGCATTATAAATTGGCATAATCATAAAAGGAATTTCGATATAGGTTGCCACAACTAAAAAACTGGCGTCGGTGAATAATAGCTGAGTGGGGCCAAGCCCAAAAAATTCAAGAAAATGATTGACACTGCCATCGATACTAAAAATCCCGATAAACGCGTAAGCTTTTAAAAGTAAATTAATCCAGGTTGGCAAAATAATTAATAGCAACCATAAGTCTTTATATTTTAACTTAGTCAAAAAGTAAGCTGTTGGGTAGCTGATTAGTAATGTAAATAAAGTAATCAAAAAAGCATACCAAATTGAATTTAAAGTCATTATCAGATATTTTCCGGAAGTGAAATACGTTTGATAATTTTCAAGCGTAAAAGCCCCTTGCATATCAAAGAAGGATTGATAAATAATTAAAGCGACTGGCGCAATAACAAATAAAAGTAACCAAACAAAATAAGGGAATGTATAGAATTTTCTTGTCTTTGTCATTTATTCACCTACTTTACTCATAACTTTCTAAACGGCTATCAAAATCTTTTTCTGTTTCATTAAAACGCATAACATGGATATCTTCGGGTTCAAAACTTAAACCCACCTGGCTGCCTTCAACTGCCTTTTTAGTGGAGTGAACCATCCATTCGTTTCCTTGTCTATCGCTAGTTATTATTTCATAGTGTACGCCTCGAAATAACTGGGTATCCACGCTTACGCTCAACTTGCCTTGTTCAACTGAAGTTAGTTTTAAGTCCTCGGGTCGAATCACTACTTCGACCGGTTCATTTACCCGCATACCACCGTCGACACAGGTAAAACGTTCTCCTACCATTTCTACCAAATTGTCTTCTATCATAGTGCCATCAATGATATTACTTTCACCAACAAAATCGTCAACAAAATGATTAATAGGTTCATCATAAATAGCAACTGGCGTTCCTTTTTGCATAATTTTCCCTTGGTTCATCACAAAGATTTGATCACTCATCGCCAAAGCTTCTTCTTGATCATGGGTAACAAAAATAAAGGTGATTCCTAAACGTTTTTGCAGGTCGCGCAGTTCATACTGCATGTCTGTTCGCAGTTTTAAGTCTAAAGCTGATAAAGGTTCATCTAATAAGAGGACTTTCGGTTTATTTACAATGGCCCGAGCAATGGCTACTCTTTGCCTTTGTCCCCCTGACATTTCGCTAATTTCGCGCATTTCATAACCTGCTAATTGCACTAAACGAAGTGCTTCATAGACAGTTTCTTTTATTTTATCTTTAGCAACTTTTTTGATTTTCAGTCCAAAAGCTACATTATCAAAGACATTCATATGAGGAAATAAGGCATAATCTTGAAACACAGTATTTACTTGTCGGCGATTGGCAGGAACTTCATTGATTCTTTTTTCGCCAAAAAGGATGTCTCCTTGATCAACATCAGTAAAACCAGCAATTGCGCGTAAAATAGTTGTTTTACCACAACCTGACGGACCTAAAAGGGTATAAAACTTTCCCTCTTCAATATCAAATGAAACATCTTCTAGGATCGTTTCATCAGCAACTTTTTTTAGTGATATGATTAAACGAAATAATGGGTTGACTCACTTATTTCCCTCCTCGATAAATAGCATTCAATTTCTTGTGTTAATTAGCCTGTACAAGGATAATTTTTTTCTAGCAAAAACGCAAGCCCTTTGGATGAAAATTTTGGGACTTTATTGCTTGTTTTAAATGCTATCAGCAAAATTAGAAAATGTGTTATGATAAAGTCAAAGAAATAGTAATAATGGGCGCTGAATAAATCAACGTTTGCAAAGGAATGATAACAATGGAAAATTTTTTAGCTTTTGAAGTCACGCAAGCAGAGAATGTTTTTTCTCGGGGGATCGTTAGAAAACAAAGCGATTCGTTAAAAAAAGACCATGTTCGGGTTCAAGTAGAGTATTCTGATATTAATTATAAAGATGCCTTAGCAGCTACCAAAAATGGTGGAGTCGTTAGAGATTATCCTAAAGTTATCGGAATTGACTTAGCCGGGACTATTATTGAGTCAAACACTGACAGTTGGACAACTGGACAAAAGGTATTGATCACAGGTTACGGCTTAGGCATTAGTAATGATGGCGGGTTCAGTCAAGTTCAAGATGTGCCAGCTGAATGGCTGGTTGAAGTTCCACAAAATTTTAGTACAAAAGAAGCCATGAAATTCGGAACGGCAGGATTTACAGCAGCTTTAGCAGTAAGAGCGCTAGAAAAAGAAGATCCAGAAAAAAACGCCCCAATTCTTGTTACTGGTGCTACAGGCGGTGTGGGGAATACAGCTATTGCGCTTTTACATCAATTAGGTTATACAAACATCACTGCGATGTCGTCTAAAAAAACACAGGCAGACTGGTTAACAGGTTTAGGAGCGAGCGATATTCAAGCGCCAGCAGAAATCTTACCTGAAAAAAAATCACCCTTAGGTAAACAAAAATTTGCAGCCGTAATTGATACAGTTGGAGGAAATATTTTAGCAGGATTGCTTCCGCTCATTCAATACGGAGGTTGTGCTATTTTGTGCGGCAATGCTAGTGGCATAACTTTGGATACGACGGTCTTGCCGTTTATTCTACGTAGTATCAAAATGATCGGCATTGATTCAGTTCAGGTAGAAATGACACAAAGAAAACAGATTTGGCAATTTTTAGCTGAACACAAAACAATCTTGGAGAAATTATCTTATCAAGAAGTTGAGTTAACTGATTTAGAAGAAACCATTGAATCGCTACTAAACGGCACCCATACTGGACGAACGATTATTGATATGGGAGTGAGCAAATGAGAGTATTAATTACCGCAGGTGGTACCTCAGAAAAAATCGATGATGTACGTTCCATTACCAATCATTCGTCTGGGCGTTTAGGTTGCTTAATTGCAGAAGAATTCTTAAAAAATCATGCCACTGTCGATTTCGTAACGACTGCCCAAGCAAAGCATCCAGCAGAAAATAAAAAGTTGCAACTTTATGAAATTGAAGGAACGCAAGGATTGGCGGATCAATTGCAAGAACTATTGCAAAAGACGACATACGACGCTGTGATTCATAGCATGGCGGTGAGTGATTTTACGCCTGCTCAAACCTTCTCCCAAGAAGATTTCTTAGCGTCCATCAATCATTTATTTCAAGAAAAAAAGGGCCCCTTAACTAAAGAAGATCTCACACAATTAACCGATCGCACAGAAGCGGATGAAAAGAAAATTTCTTCTGATACCGAACAACTTTATTTAGTGTTAAAAAAGACGCCAAAAGTGATTCAACTAATTAAAAAAATCCAGCCTGAAACTTTGCTGGTAGGATTTAAATTATTAGTCGATGTTTCAAAACAAACGTTAATTACGACCGCGCAAGCAGGGATTGGAAAAAATCAGGCGGATTATATCTTAGCTAATGATCTAGCAAAAATTAAAGATAATCAGCACATTGGGTACTTGATTGACAAAAATGGCCAAATTATTGGTGAAAAGCAAACAAAAGAAAGTATTGCACAACTAATCTTCCAAACAATCGACCGTCACAATACGTGATCTTATAGGAGGTAAATAAAATGACGAAACATATATTATTAGGAGTAACTGGCAGCATCTCTGCCTATAAATCTGCTGATATCGCCAATGAATTAACCAAAAAAGGCTATGCGGTAGATGTACTTATGTCAAAAAGCAGTCAAGAATTCATTACACCTTTGACCTTACAATCTTTGACCAAACGCAGGGTACATACAGATGTCATGGACGAACCGGATCCGAGCAAGATTAATCACATCGAATTAACCAAACCGACTGATTTGTTCTTGGTTGCACCTGCAACTGCAAACATCATAGGTAAGCTTGCAACCGGCGTCGCTGACGATTTGATTGGTACAGTTGCACTGGCTTTGCCTAGTGATCGTGCAAAATTAATCGCTCCTGCGATGAATACGAATATGTATGAACATCCGATGGTACAAAAAAATCTACAAGCCTTAAAAGAAATTGGCTATAAAGAAATCGAACCACGGGAATCATTACTGGCCTGCGGTGACTTCGGCTCAGGTGCTCTAGCTACAGTTGACACGATTATAGAAGAAGTCGTAAATACACTTGAGGGCAAGGAGGCTTAACCCTATGCAGCAAAAGCAAAAAACGTTTCGACTAGTTTTAACTGCCTTTTTTCTAGCTATTCTGATATTGCTTTCTAGCGTACCTTTTCTCGGTTTTATTCCCATTGGACCTTTGAATGCGACTACCTTACATATTCCAGTAATTATCGCTTCAATCATTTTAGGTCCACGCTTGGGAGCATTTTTAGGCGCTAGTTTTGGAGTAATCAGTATGATTCGTTCAACAATTATCGTAACGCCGTTATCTTTTGTTTTCTCTCCTTTTATCGCACCTTTTGGAGCTAGTGGTTATGGCAGCTGGAAAGCAATATTGATCGCTTTGATTCCGCGAATTTTAATCGGGATTGTTCCTTATTATTTCTATCAATGGTTTGAAAAGCGGATGAAAAATCAAAAACGCGGTTTGGGACTTTTTATTGCTGGTTTATTAGGTGGAATTGTTAATACGGTAGTGGTTATGAATATGGTGTATTTCCTGTTTCAAACAGAATACGCCCAGGTTATCGGCGAAGCAGGAAACGCCGTCTATGCAGCAATTCTTTCTATTATTTTTGCCCAAGGAATCCCTGAAGCTATTGTTGCTGGTATTGCTACAGCAGGGGTTGCCACAGTTTTATTACGTTTTTTAAAAAATCGTGTTTAAAAAAGAGACTGCCAAATTTTGGCAATCTCTTTTTTCTTTATTTTTTACTTTCATCTGTCACTGATTCATTCGCTTCTTCACCAATGATTCGGACTTCTGTTTCTAAAGTAACATCGAATTTTTCTTTGATGACAGCTTGAATATGACCAATTAATTCTACATAGTCTGTAGCAGTTGCGCCATCCAGATTGATAATAAAACCGGCATGTTTATTAGAAACTTGTGCACCGCCCCATTGTAATCCTTGTAATCCTGCTTCTTGAATCAATTGTCCTGTGAAATGTCCGGGAGGTCGCTTGAATACACTACCACACGATGGATACTCCAAGGGTTGTTTAGATTCACGTAGATAAGTCAATTCATCCATACGTTCTTTGATAAAATGGTGCTGTCCGTTTTTTAAAGCAAACCGAGCATTTAAAATAATCCCATGACGAACTTGAATGATACTATGTCGATAGCTAAAAGCCATATCTTGATTTGAAAGTGTTTGAACGGTACCATCTGGCATTAAAACATCACAAGAGTCAAAAACATCTTTTATTTCTCCGCCGTAAGCCCCAGCGTTCATAAAGACTGCTCCACCGACACTTCCAGGGATACCGCACGCAAATTCCAGACCACTCAAAGACTTCTCAAGCGCTGCATAACTGGTATCAATTAAACGAGCTCCAGCTTGCACTTCAACTACGTTATCTGTTACTTGAATCTGATCCATCGCTAAGAGCATAATCACCACTCCGCGAATACCGCCATCTCGTACAATTAAGTTACTTGCGTTACCCAAAACTAACCAAGGGATGTCGTGATTACGACAATATAAGACCAAATTTTCCGCTTCTTCTGTTGATTCAGGAAAAGCCAAAACGTCCGCAGGCCCCCCTGTTTTAGTAAATGTATAATATTTTAAAGGTTCATCTTTTAATAAATTGATTGTAGAAAATTGTTGTACTAGTTTTTCTTTATCCACCAAAAATTTCTCCTTTTTCCAAACGTCTCACCCATTCTATCACGTTCTTCACAAGCTGACTACTGATTGTTTAGGTCCTTCTACTTTTTTCAACTTGTTTTAACATTTCAGCGCAGATTTTATGACTAGGGTAAATATTTTCTTGGCGTAAACCAGCTACTGTTCTAGTTTGTAAGGCAGATAGAAAGGCTTGGACCATCGGATAAAAGCCACGCTTGACTAATGTATTTTCCCAATCATTAAATGTTTCCACTTGCTCTTGTGTCTTTTTTTGCGATATAAACGTTGTCAGATTGGCTAAACAATAAGATTCTTGTTCAGTAGACAATTGATAATTTTCTAGTTTGGCGCCACTTTTATTATCCATAGTCAAAAGCGCGGTAGTTTGTTTTGTTTCTAATTTGAGTATGGCCGTTTCTAAATGTTGTTTTGTTTCGCGGATATCACTAGAAAAAGTTTGAACTGGATCATCTAAAAGATAAACAGCCGTGTCGACCAAATGTAAGAACACATCAAATATCTCAAAAGACGTTAAACTATCATTGGCTATTTGGTTTTTTTGTAAAAACAGCATGCGTTTGC
The DNA here is from genome assembly GCF_003795145.1 of Tetragenococcus koreensis. Taxonomy (GTDB): domain Bacteria; phylum Bacillota; class Bacilli; order Lactobacillales; family Enterococcaceae; genus Tetragenococcus; species Tetragenococcus koreensis. Next base: position 1,167,309 of record NZ_CP027786.1, read on the forward strand.
CCTTCTGTGCTTTCAACTTTTCCACCATCGGAGCAAAACGACGATTAAAACCTACCATCAAAATTCGCTTTTTTTCTTTTGCTAAATCTAGTAACTCTTCTACTTCTGTAAGATTTTCACTTAAAGGCTTATCGACAAATACATCTACCTGGTTTTCTAAACATTTCTTTACTAGTTGATAATGACTAGCCGTTGCCGAATGGATAAAGCAGGCTTGAATACCTGCAGCTAATAGCTCATCTAGATTATTCATCATATGCTGCAAATGATAAATACCTTGTAGATTTTGCTGAACCTCTTTATTTCTGGTCGCAAAATAAAATTCTGCTTGATCTTGCATCTGCGTATAAACAGGTAGATAAGCTTTTTGTGCAATATCGCCTAACCCCACAACTCCAACCTTCATCTTTTCCTCTCCTTTTTCCAAACGGATTTGCCTTTATATTACCGCATTTTTCCTTAAAATAAAATCATAATAATTAGAGGAATATCACGTGAAATCTATTTTCGATAAATTACGCCCAATCGTTAAGAAAAATCTCCTAGAAACTTTTAAAGCTTTCGTTACCCTTATCTTAACCTAAAGTCCATTTATTCTTGGTAAAATTACCAATTGAGTGTTAAAAAGAATAACGCAAGATGGCAAGTTCCATGTCAGATCATTTGAAGAAAAGTTTGTTTGGTGCTAAAATACAGACGGATATCATAAGGAACGATCGTTGTTTCAGTAGAAGATGATCTATCCCTTAACAGGAGATGACAATAAATGAATTTTGTCGCAATGGACTTTGAAACGGCAAACTACCAAAGACATAGTGCATGTTCTTTAGCACTTGTTATGGTCGAAAACAGCCAAATTGTAGATGAATATTATACTTTAATTAAACCCGAAACAAAATTCTTCTGGAAAAACATCCAAATTCACGGAATTCGCCCGCAAGATGTTGCCGATGCACCAAAGTTTCCAGAAGTTTGGCAAACCATCTACCCTTATTTTCAAGAAAATAATTTGATTGTGGTCCATAATGCCAGTTTCGATAATAGTGTTTTAGCTGGATGCTTAAACTATTATAATTTAGAACCTGCCCGCTTTTTATCGTTATGTACCGTGAAAACCAGTCGCAAACTTTATCCTGAATTTAGTAACCACCGACTGAATACAATATGTGACTTTTTGCAAATCCCGCTTGACCATCACCATGATGCATTGGCTGATAGTCGCGCTTGTGCAAATATTTTACTAGAAGAAGAAAAACACTTCGGAACCGAACCGTTTAAAAAGTTAGTCACTGCTAAATAAAAGGAAGGAACTCAACTCAGCTTGGGTTTCTTCCTTTTTTCATTTATTTTTACTTTTGAGGAAGGATTATCTAATCCATTACTCATTATTATATTTTTGAGGAATAGAACAGCAATCCTTTACTCATTAACAACATTTTGAGGAACGCATCTTCTGTTTCTTACTCATTACTAAGAAACTAAGAAGAAAAATGAGTACTTTTTAAATTTTAGCTGCATTCTTGAGTAATGGATGAGTTATTCTTTACTCATTATTACGTTTTTGAGGAATAACTTTTGATTCCTTTACTCAATTTTGGACGCTTGAGGAAGGAATCAGCAATCCTTTACTCAATTGGTTTTCCTTCTCGAGTAAAGGATTTTAAAATAAACTCTCTCTTTTTTCAATCAATCATTTTACTCATCAATAGCACATCTAGAAAGCGGCCGTCATCACCGCTAGCACCACGCGTCATCACTGCTTCGGTTTGAAAGCCAAATTTTTCGTATAGATGGATTGCCCGCTCATTTTGTTTTTGGACTGTTAATTCTAAGCGTCTGATCTTCCCAGTTTGCTGCGACCAATCCATTAACTCTTCCAATAAGACACTGCCTAGCCCTATTCCCCAATAATCTTTTAAAAGGGAAATCCCTACTTCGCCAATATGAGACACACGCTTTTCTTCGCTTGTCCGAACTGAAGCTGACCCTACAATTTGCTCCTCTACAACTGCAACTAAAAGCAACTGGTTGTCACTGTCATGAATGGTTTCCAGCTGGTTTTCTAATAAATGAATCGGCATGTTCTCGCCATATTCGTCCGCAACTAAAAATTCCGTTTGATCACCAATCGTTTTGGAAACTTCCACGATTTGTGAAGCATCTTCAGGCAGAGCTTCTCGTATCGTCACATCTATATCTTCTGCCATTTTAGTGCCCCCACTCTTTTTCGATTCTTATTTTAAAATCTTCTGCTCGTGGACCAAAGGCTTTTAACGTTAACTTTCGTTTATTTTCATCAATAGTATCTTTTTCAATAATTAGTTCTAAATAATCTAAAGGCGCAGCATCTTGCAGCTGTTTTCCCCATTCAATAACACAAAGGCCATCACCTTCAAAATATTCATCTAACCCTAAATCCCAAGCGCCTGATTCAACCCGGTAAACATCCATGTGATATAAAGGAAGACGTCCACTAGCGTATTCTCGGATGATCGTGTAAGTAGGGCTTTTTATCATTTGTTCAATTCCTAGGCCTTGAGCGACTCCTTTGGTTAGGGTTGTTTTTCCAGCACCTAATTCTCCAGTTAAAACTAAATTGTCACCAGCATTGGCTACTTCACCAATAACTGCGGCAAACTTTTCAGTTGCTTGCAAATTTTGTAAAGTGATCACCTTTCTCACTTCCTTTCAATTCATCGCTAGTATAGCTGCTTTATTAAAAAATAGCAAAAAAGCTGAAAAAGCTAGTTTTAACCAACCAACTTTTCCAGCGATAGAAAAACATTTTTTAATCCATTACCGATTGAGCTGCAGTAATGATTGATAGTTTATAAACATCTTCTTCATTACAACCACGTGATAAATCCGAAACAGGCTTGTTCAAACCTTGTAAAATAGGCCCAATCGCTTCAAAGTTCCCTAATCGTTGAGCGATTTTATAGCCGATATTTCCTGATTGTAAATCAGGAAAAACAAAGACATTGGCTTTACCAGCGACATCTGATTCAGGTGCTTTCAATTGGGCAACTGTTTGAATGTAAGCTGAATCAAATTGCAACTCGCCATCAATTGGCAGTTCAGGTGCTAATTTTTGAGCTGCTTTGGTCGCTTCGATAGTAGCATCTGATTGAGGTCCATGAGCAGAGCCTTTGGTTGAAAAGCTCAACATAGCCACTCGTGGGTTAATATCAAACATTTCTGCTGTTTTAGCTGATTCAATAGCAATTTCCGCTAATTCTTTGGGTTCAGGAGCAATATTGATCGCACAGTCGGAAAACAAATATTTTTCTTGTTCATTTCCGCGCATCATCAAAAACGCACCACTTGTACGGCTAACGCCTGGTTTTGTTTTAATAATTTGCAATGCAGGACGGACAGTATCGCCCGTAGCATGGATGGCTCCAGAAACTAAGCCGTCAGTAATCCCCATATAAGTTAACATAGTGCCAAAGTAATTCTCGTCTTTTAAAATTTCTTCTGCTTGTTCTCTAGTAGCTTTTCCTTTACGACGTTCCAAGAATGCCTCTACGATTTGTTCCCAGCGCTGACAATTGTCCGGATCATAAATCGTCATGTTTGAAATGTTAATTCCCCGTGTAGACGCTGCTTCTTCAATCTCTTTACGTTTACCAATCAAGACAGGTTCAATGAGTTCTTCCCCTCGTAGACGAGCAACCGCACTCAAAATACGTGTGTCAGATGCTTCAGGGAAAGCGATTTTAATTCCTCGACGAACAATTTTAAATTTCAGGCTATCAAATAATTCCATGAATTTGTTACCTCCAGATTTTTTATACCTCTCTATCATACACTATAACAACGAAAAAAAACAGGGGGTCATTCTGTATTAATCAAGAAAATTATCTTTTCGCAATATACTTAATTTAACAAACTAAACTGCTATATTCTAACTATCAAACTGTTATACTTTTTGCGGAAGTTGCCAATCAATTGGTGTTTTCCCTAAAGCCATGAGTGCATTATTAGCTTTAGAAAATGGTTGCGATCCAAAAAAACCACGGTTGGCTGATAATGGGCTTGGGTGAACAGATTTGATGATCACATGCTTGGCTGTATCAATCATAGAAATTTTCTTTTGCGCAGGTTTTCCCCAAAGGATAAATACGACAGGGTCTTGACGCTCGTTCAATTTTTCAATCACTTTATCGGTCAACCGTTCCCACCCTTTTCCTCGATGCGAATAAGCTTGACCTTCACGTACGGTTAAAACAGTGTTTAACAACAATACACCTTGCTCGGCCCAAGACACTAAATACCCATGATTTACAGGAGATATTCCTAAATCACTTTGTAGTTCTTTATAAATATTTTGTAAAGAAGGTGGCACTTTAACTCCGGGTTGTACAGAAAAAGATAGACCATGTGCTTGGTTGGGACCATGGTAAGGGTCCTGTCCTAAAATAACGACCTTTACTTTTTCATAGGGTGTAATTTGCAACGCTTCAAAAATATGATACATATCCGGATGAATTTTTTGCGTGGCATATTCTTGTTTCAAAAATTCATGTAGATCCCGATAGTAAGGTTTTTGAAATTCATCAGCTAAAATATCTTGCCAACTATTTTTGATAATCGTCTTCATGAAAACCCTCCTTGCTCTTTTAAGAATATCTCAGAAACAGTTTGATCACAAGTCAAGTCATGAATTTTCACTAAAAAATTTTTTCTTACTAAGAAATTTCATCAGAATATGGTAAACTGAACTTGTATAAAAAAGAGGAATGGGCAGTTTAAAAGCACTCTGTTTGCACAAAGTTTATCCTTGTAGCAACCTTCTTAGCCCTTTTGCTGGCCCTAAATGAAAGGAATAAATATATGATTAAGCTAATTGCTTCAGACATGGATGGGACTTTGCTTGATGCCAATATGCAAATCCCAGAAAAAAATGTAGCAGCGATTAAATACGCTCAAGCACAAGGCGTTGAGTTTATGGTCGCTACCGGACGTAACCGACTTGAAGCCCTACCTTCTCTAAAAGAAGCGGGAATTGATTGCGCCATGATTACACTAAACGGCGCCCAAGTTTTTGATCAAGCGGGTAATTCTATGTTTATGGAGCCGATTGAATTAGAAACGGCAGAAAAAGTTTTAGATTTATTAGAAAAAGAAGATATTTACTATGAAATTTCTACCAATAAAGGAACTTTTTCGCAAAGTAAAGAACGACGGATTGAAAATTTCGCTACAATGGTAGCCGAAGCTATGCCGCATTTAACACATAAAATGGCCATTGCGATGTCTGCTGCGCGCCTTGAGTTTTTACCCATTCGCTTTGTTGACAGTATCCGCGAAGTTATGGAACAAGATGACATTATCGTTTTAAAAATTATTTGCTTCCATCGAGACGGCGCTGCATTTTTAGGCCCTGCTGCTCGCGTTGTGGACGAAAGTTTTGAAGATTTATTTGTTACTTCTTCTGGACAAAATAATTTGGAAATTAATCACCGCTTGGCACAAAAAGGGATCGCAGTCGCTCATATAGCCAAGGATCGTGGTATTACTTTAGATGAAATCATGACAATTGGAGATAATTTGAATGATGTTAGTATGATTCAAACAACCGGAGTAAGTTTTGCCATGGGCAATGGCTTACCTGAAGTGAAGGAATACGCGAAATATGTCACAGATACCAATGTAGCTGGCGGTGTGGGCCAAGCCATTTATCGGGCAATTGAAGAAAATTTATAACATCATACTTTTACGCTAATGGGTCATCGTTTAAAGGAGGTGAGGATCGTGTCAGAATTTTATATTCAAGACAAGCAGTTAAGTAATATTACACGCACAATCGTAAAAGATGAGCGCGGTCACTCTCTTTTCCTACTTGTCGGACGCTGGGGAACCCAAGGCGATGCCCTTTCTTTGTATCAGATGAACGGTGCCCTAGTCGCTAGCATCAAGCAAATTAGCTTTACTTTTGGTAGTCGCTTTGAAATCTATGAAAATTATACAAAAGTAGGAACTTTGCAAAAAATTTTTAACTGGCCAGGGGATTTCTACTATGTTAAACAATTAAACTGGAGTGTTCATGGGGATATCTACAATCATCATTACAAGATTCACCATTTTAATAAAGAAATTATGTCTATGGACAAAGCTGCTTTTTTAACAGGGGATTATTACATATTAGAAATCCCTGATCCAGCCAATGCTCCCACTTGTATCTGCATCGCGGCTATTATGGATTATTGGCTATACAACCGTAATCGTAAAATGAAGTCTGCTCTTCGTTTTGCTAATTTTAAATTATCAAATAACTTTGATTGAAAAACAGGACCCAAAAAGCGATGCGCAAATGACATTTTTGCAAGTCGCTTTTTGGGTCCTAATCCATTTAATCCAGAGAAATCGGTTTTTGCATATGGTGATAAGAATGTTGGCTAATCATTTGTTCACCCACAATTTTAAACCCATTTTTTTCATATAATTGCTGTGCTTTTTTATTCTCATGGTCAACACAAAGTCCCACAATGGTTGCCCCACTTCTTAATGCAAACTTATCGATGCTTGTTAAAAGTTGAGAGGCGATGCCTTGTCCGCGATAAGCTTCATCTACACAAAGTAAATCCAGATACCATTCTCCGGCAAATGATTCATGATCGGTAAACAAAGATTGTTCTGCCAGCCCGTGTTGAGCCAGAACTTTTTCTAAACTTTTATCGACCGTTTCTTCTTCACTGGCAGGATAACCAAAAGCAATCCCTGCCACTTCACCATTCACTTCACTGACTAAGCCACGTTGCCAACCGTAACGATAATGAGGATCCTCCATAGCCTCTTCTAGTATCTCCAGTGTAATTTGATCACCGGCCTTTTCTACAAAAGGAAGCGCCATATCTTTTAAAACAATTAACACTAACTCGGCAATTTTATACCTATCTTCTTTTGTTGCAAATCGAATCATGAAACTACCTCTTTCTTATGATTTTATTTCCCAACGATCGTTTATTTTTGCTATACTATCTTTAGGAGGGAATACGAAATGAATGTACGCTATATATCTATTTCCGGCAACACACGTTCTTTTATCCAACGTCTTCAACGTTTTGCCGAAGAAGAAAACGAAAAAAATCCTAATGATCTTATTATACACGCCAAAGAAATTGACGACAATACTCCAGAAGAAGCAGAAACTGAACCATTTTTTGCCTTTGTTCCTACCTATCTGGAAGGCGGCAATGGGATCGATAACGGTGATCAAGAAATCTTAACCGAAAGTTTACGTGATTACATTGAATTTGAAAATAATGCAGATCACTGCTTAGGCGTTATTGGTAGTGGCAATAAGAATTTTAATGACCAATATTGTTTGACCGCTAAGCAATATGCTGAACAATTCAATACTCCTTTTTTAGCTGATTTTGAATTACGGGGGACAAACAATGAACTTGCGACCATTTATCAATTGCTCTGTGAAAAATGGCAAGCTGCCGTTAAGTAACCAAAATTTTTTAAGTAAACGGGGGGTATAGCTTTGTTTCATTTATTGAAATCTTTCTTATCTGTCTATGAAACACATAATTTTACCAAAACGGCAAACAGCCTCTATTTAACACAACCAACTGTTTCTGCTCAAATTAGAAAGTTGGAAGATTATCTAAACGTAACTTTGTTTATTCGCAATGGGAAACAAGAAATTCTCCCTACAAAAGAAGCCGATTTTTTATATCCTAGAGTTTTAAAAATTCTTGAAGAGTGGAACGATGCAATTACCCATGTTAATACCCAAAAAAGTTATCGAGAAAATTGCGTTTTAGCCAGTTCTCAAACTTGTGGCGCCTATCTTATTCCAAAAATCGTGCCTATTTTGGTCAAACATTTTCCGATGGTAAATTTTAGCTTTCCGGTAATGTCGGGCGAAGAAATTGTACAAGAATTAGAAAAAGCGAAAGTTGATTTTGGTCTGATCGAAACGCCAGAACGTAGTGAGTTAGTTGAACGCTACATAGTCGCCAAAGATGAATTGGTTTTAGCCGGCAATCCTGAATCTGACTACTGGTTGTTACCCGAAACGGATTCTCCTTTAGGTTTTATCAATGAAAATTATTTAAAATATAATAATCTTTCGCCTAATATTATTCGAACCTACAACCATGACATGGCTTTAGCGTTATTAAAACATCAGGTAGGCAAAACGATCATTTCCAAACTAGCTTTAAACTCAACTGTACCTTACCAACGTTTAGAAGCAATCGGTGAACGAAATCTCTATTTCTTAACTCGTAAAAAAGTAGTATCAGAAAAACTGGCCGAGATTTCCACTTTTATCCAAGAACAGTTATCTCACAACGAAATACCTTTCTAAAGAAAAAATCTGCTTATGAGATCTTTTTAGATTTCATAAGCAGTTTTTTTATCCACAATTCTTATCCCAAAAAATCGCTCAGTTAGTTATGAGGTTTCACAAAAATATTAACCCACACAAAAACAAACCGTGAGATTTCTTGTTTTAAACTGTTTCATTTTTCCTAGTTCATTTTACCTGTGAAACAACTCAATCGAAAAACTCATTTTGTAAACTATACTGTTCACCTTGTAAAATATCATATTGGATTAAACGGTAATCATTGTAGATTTCTTGTTGATTTTGGTTTAATGTCAGTTCTTCATGCCATTGGTCATCATTGTCCAAATACATCCTAGGTTCAAACGCCGGCAATATTTTTTCTAAGTCTAACAAGAGTTCATAAAAAGGCGTCGTTTCTAAGCCTGCCTGTTGAAATAAATTGGGGGCAAAGTAAAAAGGACTCGTGACTTCCCCCTCTTCGTGAGTTAAGCCGCCTTCAGAATCAACCATCAAAAATTCTGTCTGATGCAGATCGGCGGTGGAATTTTGCTCCTGTAAACGATCCGAATAAATTCCTGGCAAGTGATCTCCCCAAAATACGACCAATGTTCGTTCTGGCAGCTCAGCAAGCTCTTCAGTAAAATCTTGCAATGCCTGACTACTATAGCTAATATCTTGTAAATATCCTTCGATATTACGGTTATTTTCATCACCCGTCACTTGATAATTTACATTGTCATACTTCCCATCATATGGCATATGCGTCTGCATAGTAACCAAATGGACAAATTGCGGCGTCTGATCTTCTTTTAACGTATCCAACACTTGTTGATAAGCTGCCTCATCAGAAATATACGGGTTATTTTCGATGGTTTGTGTATAATCCATGCTATCTTGATCAATAAACTGGTCAAATCCTAATGTAGAATAAACGTCCTGACGCTTATACATTGAGGTGTCATATGGATGAATAGCTGTAGTATCATACCCTCGATCTTCAGATAACGAGACCAGGGAAGGCAACTGAGCCATCTTAGGCACCAGCATTGTATAAGGAGTTGTCATCTGCGGATTTAATAACTCCATAGAAAAACTCGTCAAGGCCTCAAATTCAATATTAGCGGTTCCGCCGCCGTAATTTTGCGAGAGCATCCTACCGCTATAAGTCTGATCAGCTACCTCATCATATTTTTTTAACGGGTCTCCCGAAATGGATAATCCCTGCAAGTGTTCCGGATTAGAAAAACTTTCACTCATCACATAGACGATATTGGGTTGATCATCATCTTCGCCAGGTTCAACTTCTTGTTGGTATTTTTCAGCAATATCCTCGATTGCCTCTTCGGAGTACCCGTCTGGCTCTTCCATGGCATCAACGCGTAAATTATATAAAAAACCTCCAACAAAACCTGTATTATAGTAATTCATTTCTTGTGAATAAGGAATCCATAAGGCTGTTTTATTATATGCTTGTCTTAATAAATTGGTTTCATTATTAAAATGACTAATATAAACCAGACCTAAAGTACTAAAACAAAGCATAATGACACGCATAATTTGTTTGTTTTTTGCTAAAAAGAAACTGCGGTACAATTGATAAATAAAAAGACCAGCGACAACAATCATTAAAATAAGAACAAATAAAAAAAGCCCTGTCCCTAAAACTTCTCTAAAAAACCCCAATTGTGTGATCATCGTTAAATCATCTGGATAAACCGGCTCTTGGCGAAATGTCATCTTCATATAAGTAGCAAAGCCAATCATCGCAATAAAAAGACTATATAAACTAGCTCCGACGATTAACGATCCTGCAAGGCTGGCTAAAAATAAAAACAATACCAACAAAACGAGACTAGCTAAAAAGAACTTTTCTGTATGCCAAGAAAAAGCAAATTTTACTGCTAAATCAACCGATAAATCATTTTGGCACCACTGTAAAAAAAGATTACTAAAAATGATGCCACAAAAAATCAATATTCCTATACCTAAATAACGTAATTTTTTATTCATTTTTTTCAAACACCTTACTAAAATTAGAAAGAGACTGGGATATTGTTTCCTTCCAACAATGAACCACCAAAATTGATCATTGCTGAAGATCTTTATCCCAGCCTCCACACATTAGTTAATTATAAAATTTTACTAGAATTACTTCCAGAAATCATCAAAAATGGAGATCGGCTGATGACGTTTATGCTGCGTCTTTTCCCATAAGTTTTCAATGGTTTCTTGTGCTTTACTTGGAACGCTCTTTCCTTCTAGGTAATTATCAATTTCTTGATAAGTTACCCCTAATGCAGCTTCGTCACTAACCAATGGTTTATCTTCTTCTAGATCCGCCGTGGGCACTTTAGCATAAAGCTCTTCTGAAGCACCCAATGATTGTAATAATAGTTTTCCTTGACGTTTATCTAGACGAAATAATGGCAAAATATCCGCTGCGCCATCGCCAAATTTCGTGAAAAATCCGGTAATATTTTCGGCCGCATGATCGGTGCCAATTACAGCGCCAGAAAACTCGCCCGCAATTGCATACTGTGTGATCATACGTTGACGTGCTTTAATATTCCCTTTATTAAAATCGGAGACCGTCATACCCACTGCTCTTAAAGAAGACACTTGCGCATCCACAGCTGGTTTGATATCAACTTCGATTTGTGTATCTGGCTGTATAAATTCGATGGCCCGACTGGCATCATCCTCATCTGCTTGTACGCCATAAGGAAGACGCACAGCAATAAAATGATAGTCCGAATTTTTGGTTTCTTGGCGCATTTCTTCCATAGCCATTTGTGTTAAACGTCCAGCTAAGGAAGAATCTTGACCACCGCTAATTCCTAACACAAAAGTTTTTAAAAATGAATTTTTATATAAGTATTCCTTTAAAAAGTCAATACTTTTCCGGATTTCTTCTTCTGGATTGATCACCGGTTGAACCCCTAGTTCATCGATGATTTTGGTTTGTAAACTCAAAATAATTCCTCCTAGTTATATGGCTTAACTTTTTTAACAAGTATTCGCCTTAACCTACATCTGTGACAATTAAATCGTCGTATTTTCAACCTCTTGACGAACTTTATTCAAAAGTCTCATCTTGTGTTCGTAACAATCAGTCGATAAATCAACTGGATAAGGTTGTGGATTTAGATCACGTTTATATTCTGCCCACAGCGAATCCAGACATTGGTGAGAATAAGTTTTAATATCTTCTAGATCAGGCATATCATAGACTAACTTTCCTTGGTCAAAAATATCATGCAAAAGGATACGAGCGTTAAAATTAGTGACCGTTTTATTAATATAGGTATGCACTGGATGGAACATATAAATGCTGACTTGTTCATTAGGCTTTTCATCCCATAAAGTAACATAATCCCCTTGCGATTTTCCATCTGAATTCCGCTTAATACGCCATACCTGTTTTTTCCCTGGCGTCGTCACTTTCTCAGCATTACTGGAAAGTTTGATAGTATCGATCATATCTCCTTTTTCGTCTTCAATTGAAACTAATTTATAGACTGCACCTAAGGCTGGTTGATCGTAAGCTGTGATCAAATTCGTTCCTACGCCCCACACGTCGATTTTTGCTTTTTGCATTTTCAAATTTAAAATGGTGTTTTCATCAAGGTCATTAGAAGCATAGATTTTAGCCTCAGGGAAACCTGCTTCATCTAACTGTTCTCTAACTTCTTTAGAAATATAAGCCATATCGCCGCTATCAATTCGCACACCTAGAAAATTAATTTTGTCGCCCATTTCCTTTGCAACACGAATTGCATTAGGCACACCCAATTTTAGCGTATCATACGTATCAACTAAAAAGACGCAATCTTTGTGCGTTTTTGCGTAAGCCATAAATCCATCATAGTCATTGCCGTATGATTGAATCAACGAATGAGCGTGGGTTCCGCCATCTGGAATGCCAAATACCTTTCCAGCGCGCACGTTACTGGTGGAATCTGCCCCACCAATATAAGCTGCGCGAGCGCCCCATATAGCTGCATCTAATTCTTGCGCGCGACGTGAACCAAATTCCAGTAACGGATCGTCGCCAATCACTGACTTGATACGCGCCGCTTTAGTCGCAATTAACGTTTGAAAGTTAACCATATTCAAAATCGCTGTTTCTACTAATTGCGCTTGGGCTAACGGACCTTCTACTTGAATAATCGGTTCATTGGCAAAAACCAAGTCGCCTTCTTTAGCCGAACGTACGGTGCAAGAAAAAGTAAAATCTCTTAGATAATTCAAAAAATCTTCTGGATAATTTTCTACCGTACGTAGATATTCAATATCTGATTCAGTAAACTGTAAATTTTTTAAATAATCAACTAGACGTTCTAATCCCGCAAATACCGCATAACCATTTTTAAACGGCATTTCTCGAAAGAAGCATTCAAAAACAGCATGCTGATCAGCACGACCAAGTTCCCAATAAGTTTTCACCATATTAATTTGATAAAGATCCGTGTGCAGTGCTAAACTATCATCTTTATACGTTTTATTCATTACACTCAAGCTCCCTCAATTTTTCTCCTCTACATTATATCAAAGATAACAAAGCCCATGTAATAATAACACTTGAAATAAGAAAATTATTAATGAAAAAATGCTGAGCAATTCAAATTTAGCTAGAAATACCAAAGTTAGTTGCAATTTTATCAGTAAAAGTAGTTTAACAGTTTGCCTATATATTCTACAATAAATGCTGTAGGACAATCATTTAAACTAAAGTTTTGTCAAAACCTCTTCTAAATATAAATTTTATTGAGGTTTCTTAGTGAACAAATAATCAGCAGATAAACAGATAAAAGTTCGACAATCCTTTATCCGAAAACGTAATCATAGATAATAGTTTAGAAAAACCTTATCCGAGAATCCAATTACGGAGAAAGAACTGGAAAAGTTTTGTCCAAAAAACGGAAAAAGTAGTCGTTAAACACTCTTAAATAGCTAATAACGGATAAAAGTCCAGACAATCTTTTATCCAAAAACGTAATTATGGAGAATAGTCTAGAAAAACCTTATCCGAGAATCCAATTACGGAGAAAGAAATTGGAATGCTCTATCTGAAAAATAGGAACATCATCTTTACCTTACTAAGCCAAGTGTCAATCAGTATTTAATTTTCGGACAAAGTCCAAGAGTCTTGGATTGTCTGTAGTGTTTTTTTGAAGAATTACACAAAGACGACTTTTTGTTATACTAAAATAAATGGATCAGGTTTAGCAATTGGAGGGAATTTGAATGAAACCACTATCAGAGTGTACGGTTCTAATTACAGGTGCCACCGATGGTCTGGGTAAAATGACTGCTGAGCGATTTGCACAACAAGGTGCAAAAGTTCTATTACATGGAAGAAATGAAGAAAAAGGACGTAAAACCCTGGAAGAAATAAAGCAATCTACGAACAATCAAAAGCTGGAGTATTTTAACGGAGATTTCTCCTCTCTTAGCTCTGTAGCTCAACTAGCTGAAAAAATTATTTCAAACGATGAGCAAATAGACATTTTGATTAACAATGCAGGAATCGGAGGCGGACCAAAATCACAAAGCATACATGAAACTAGCCAAGACGGCTTTGAGTTAAGATGGGCGATAAATTACTTAGCCCAAGTTCTGCTTACTAAAAAACTGCTGCCAATCATTAAAGAAGGCGCAAGAATAATCAATGTAGCTTCAGTTGGGCAATCAGAAATTGACTTTGATGACCCAAATTTGGAGGAAAACTATGATGGTTATCTAGCATATACTCGCAGCAAATTAGCTTTGATCATGTTTACTTTCGACCTTTCGTCGGAATTAAAACAAAGAGATATCTGTGTTAACGCTCTTCATCCATCGACGCTTATGAGCACGAATATGGTAACGGACCACTTTGGACAAGCACAATCAACGGTAGAACAAGGTTTTTCTGCTGTAGAATTTCTTGCAACTTCTGAAGAACTTGAAGGCGTGACAGGAGAGTACTTTGAAATTAAGTCCCGAGCACGTGCTAAAACGCAAGCCTACGATACAAAAGCCAGAAAAAAATTGAAGCAACTAACCGAAGATAGTTTAGCCACTTATATGTAGACAATTTCCCCGAATTAACTTAAAAAAGAGATACAGTTATCACTTATATCAAGTTGCAAAGGTATAAGTCGAACTGTATCTTTCATACAGAGGAAAATAGTTCCAAGTTGTTCCATCGCCTGCACAAAGCGAAAACAAAAAAAGCAGCTAGAGCTAGCGCCTAACTACTTCCTTTATTCGATGAAATTTCTTTACTAACACTATTTAACAAAGTGCCGAAAAAAAAGCCTTGAACATTTTTCGTTCAAGGCTTTTTTAAAGTTATTACATCATGCCGCCCATCATTGATGGATCCATTCCTTGAGCGCCAGCTCCAGCACCACTATTTGATTCTGGTTCTGGACGATCAGCAACTACTGCTTCTGTTGAAAGTAATAGAGCAGAAATCGATGCTGCGTTTTGTAAAGCAGAACGAACAACTTTTGTTGGATCGACAATACCCGCTTCAACCATGTTAACCCATTGGCCATTCGTAGCGTTAAAGCCAATACCTAGTTCTTCGCTCTTCAATTTTTCAATGATAACTGAAGCTTCAAAACCAGCGTTTTTGGCAATTTGGCGAACCGGTTCTTCTAACGCGCGAACCACGATGCTAATTCCTGTTTGAGTATCATCATCAGCATCTAATTCAGCTACTTTGTTAATTACATTAACTAAAGCTGTACCACCACCGGATACCATACCTTCTTCAACGGCTGCACGAGTTGCATTTAAAGCATCTTCAATACGTAGTTTTAATTCTTTTTGTTCTGTTTCAGTTGCTGCACCGACTTTAATGACAGCAACACCGCCAGCTAATTTAGCAAGACGTTCTTGTAATTTTTCACGATCAAAATCAGAAGTAGTTTCAGCTACTTGGTTTTTAATCAATTGAACACGATCTTCGATAGCTGTTGAATCACCAGCACCTTCAACAATCGTTGTGTTATCTTTATCAACAGTAACCTTGCTTGCTTTACCAAGAGAATCCATTGTAGCATCTTTAAGATCAAGACCTAGATCTTCAGTAAGCACGGTAGCGCCAGTTAATACTGCAATATCTTCTAACATTGCTTTACGACGGTCGCCAAATCCAGGAGCTTTGACTGCTACTACGTTAAATGTTCCGCGAATCTTGTTCAAAACAAGTGTTGGTAGTGCTTCGCCATCGATATCATCAGCAATGATTAATAATGGTTTAGATTGTTGTACAACTTGTTCTAATAAAGGAAGAATATCTTGAATATTGGAGATTTTCTTATCCGTAATCAAAATATATGGATCATCTAAATCAGCTTCCATTTTTTCATTATCTGTAACCATGTATTGAGATAAGTAGCCACGGTCAAATTGCATACCTTCAACTACATCTAGCTCGGTGTCAATCCCTTGAGAATCTTCAATCGTAATGACACCATCGTTACCCACTTTATCCATTGCATCTGCAATGTATCTGCCAACTTTTTCACTACCAGAAGAAACCGCACCTACTTGCACAATAGCGTCTTTTGAATTAACTGGAGTAGAAATATTTTGCAATTCTTCTACTGCTTTTTGAGTAGCTTCTTCGATACCTCGACGGATACCTAAAGGATTAGCACCAGAAGTTACGTTTTTCAATCCTTCGCTTACGATTGATTGAGCCAATACAGTGGCAGTTGTGGTCCCGTCACCAGCGATATCGTTGGTTTTAGAAGCCACTTCTGAAACTAATTGAGCACCCATATTTTCAAAATGATCTTCTAGTTCAATTTCCTTAGCAATGGTTACACCATCATTAGTAATTAATGGAGAGCCATAAGATTTTTCTAATACGACGTTACGACCTTTAGGGCCTAAAGTTACTTTAACTGTATCTGCTAATTTACTTACGCCATTAAGCATTGAACGACGTGCGTCTTCTGAAAATTTAATATCTTTTGCCATAATTTCTTCACCTCAAAAATAATTTATTTTTTTATTCTACAATTGCTACAATGTCTTTTGCTGAAAAGATCATGTAGTCTTGTCCATCATATTTCACTTCAGAGCCGGCATACTTTTCAAATAAAACAGTATCTCCGACATTTACGGGAACTTTAGCTAGCTCACCATTATCTAGTGTACGTCCGTCACCGACAGCTACAACTTTGCCAGTTTGTGGTTTTTCTTTGGCCGTAGACGCTAAAACAATGCCTCCGACTGTTTTTTCTTCTTCTTGCGAAACTTCGATCATTACGCGATCACCTAATGGTTTTAACACGATAAATCCCTCCAAATAAAATCTCTAACTTATTTTTCCGCTGTTAGCACTCTATAATATAGAGTGCTAACTCACAATTTCAATATTATCATTTTTCTCTGATATTGCAAGTAGTTAAACCAAATTTTTTTATAAAAGTCAAAAAAAGTCAGTCTTTACTCACCTTTAAATAAATAGCTGATAATTGTCAACTGCCGACTGTTTCTGTATAATTTGATAGATAATAAAAAATCACAGAAAAGGAGACCACAATGTCTGTTAGAAAATATAGTTTGTTAACTATTCTTATTTACGTCATTGCTTTTTTTGCTCCGGTCTTTGCACCGACAAACCAAGCAAGTACCACAGCAACTACCGTCACCTACCTTGCAGGTGCGATCTTAATGATTATTTTATATCTTAGCCAAACCAACAAGCTAACTTTCGAAAGAACTGATAGCGCCTTTCTTTCGACCCTATTTTGGGGAATTGCCGGTATTTTTTTAGCAGTTGTTTTACAAACAATCATCACGCAAATTGAACAATTTTTAGGCATTCCCATTGAATCACAAAATACACAAAACATCATTGGACTTGTGTTACGCCAACCTTTATTTGCTCTTGCAGCAATGATTGGTGGTCCGATTATGGAAGAATTTGTTTTTCGACGTGCCTTGATCGGATTGTTTGATTCCTTTTCCCTTACCTGGGTAGGTATTATTATTAGTTCGTTATTATTTGCTGTTATCCATCAAGATGGCCATCTGCTTTTATATTTTTCTTTAGGCTTTTTCTTCAGTCTCCTTTATAAAACTACAGGAAAAATTTGGACATCGATGATTAGCCATGTGGGGATGAATACTTTAGTGGTTATTGCTAATTTAATTTTAGCCGCAAGCAATTAAAAAAAGACATCCGATTCATTTCGGATGTCTCTTTTTCTTT
The DNA here is from genome assembly GCF_003795145.1 of Tetragenococcus koreensis. Classification (GTDB taxonomy): domain Bacteria; phylum Bacillota; class Bacilli; order Lactobacillales; family Enterococcaceae; genus Tetragenococcus; species Tetragenococcus koreensis. The sequence continues at coordinate 1,184,837 of NZ_CP027786.1, forward strand.
ATAAAGCAAACATACTTGTTGCTTGCTCTGGATCTGTATCACAAATTTGGAACGCTTCTCCTGCGCCAAAATCATGTTCTTTTAAAGTGTTTTCCATTGTTAAATGTGCCAATTCTTTTAAATTATTTTCTTTACTCAAATGACCCAAATAAATACGTTTCGTTTGATCGGTCAAAATATCGGTCATCGTAAGAGCCCCATCTTCATTGGATAAATGACCACGATCGCCTAAAATGCGTTGTTTTAAACTCCAAGGATACTTTCCGGAGCGTAACATCTCCAGATCATGGTTATTTTCAATCAAATAAGCATCTGCACCTCGTACCACACCTCGTAAATGATCACTACAGTACCCTGTGTCAGTTAAGACCACAAACGATTTGCCATCTTTATGAAAACGATAGAACTGTGGTGCTGCTGCATCATGAGAAACGCCAAAACTTTCAACATCCAGGTCACCAAATGTTAAAACTTTACCCATTTCAAATGTATGCTTGTGCTCAAGTGCGACATTTCCAATTAAAGGAGACATTGCTTGCCAAGTTTTATCATTAGCATAGATATCCAGATTATATTTACGAGATAACACTCCAACGCCATGGATATGATCACGATGTTCATGAGTAACAAAAATCGCATCTAAATCATCTGGTTTCCGATCCACTTCACTAAGCAATGAAGTGACTTTTTTCCCGCTTAGCCCAGCATCTACTAAAAATTTCTTCTTCGGTGTTTCAATATATAATGAATTACCGGTACTTCCGCTGGCTAAAATACTAATTTGAAATGCATTTTCTTTCTCCACTGCGTGTGTCTTCCTCTCTAACATAAAAGCTGGTTCTATTATACATGCCTTTTTACGAATTTTCTACCGTTTGAACTGTACTATTTGTAATGATTCGATTGGTCAATGCATTAACCCTTTCAACTTGCGTTTGTCCGTCTTCATCTTCGATAGCAACAAACCACGCAGGGACATAGACATTTTGTCCCCGTACTTGCAATGTTAAGGTATAAGCAAGGTGACGCCACTTAATCTCAGAGTTATTGGGAATTTTATTATTCACATACAACGTATTAATAATTTCTTCTTCTGAATATAAAGAGATCGCTTCACGTAAAGGCACCAAATCAGAAATATGCGTTTGCGTATAATTATTAAAAGACAATTTGTCATCCTGGTTAGAAAGCTCGATTTCTATGCGACTAGAACTATCATCTATCGGGATTCCTTCGTAACTTTGAGCCGCGACCAAGGTAGGGTAGTCCCCGCTAAAACTTGAAACATCCTTTAAATAACTATACTGTTCACCAAACAGTACTTGATCTTCTTGTTGAAGAAATTGATCTAAAACATCCGCTGCTTGCGAAGGCTCCGTAATAGCTTTTTCATCTGTGATATTGTGTGTAAGCGTTTGGCCTTCAGTCGATGTCTGCTCATTCAAAAGATCAGGATCATCTAAACGTTCACGTTCTTCATCCAATGCTTGGTTCATATCTGTCGGGTCTCCGCTCAGATAATAACCTTTATGCTGCTTTTGCGAGAAATCACCGCTATAAGTTATATCTTCTGAGTCCAGCCGATCCTCAATGGGGACTTTTTGATCAGTTCTATAAACAACATTCTCCTGGTCATCTGCTTTTTTATAAATGCTAAATAAAAATATATTTAGGCCTAGAAAGGTAAAGAAAAAAATCCAACCGATTTTTCTAAAATCCATTTGTTTATTCCTCGCTTTCCTGTAGTTCTTGTATAAGGTCTTCAGCAGTATACCAAGTGTTGCCATATTGCACATGCCAGCTTGGCTCTAAATCAACCACACCTGTGTCTTCAATATTTTTCCAGTTATAGCCCACAACCAGGCTATTCATGTTTTCAGGGTCAGCTCCAGCATAATACAAATCTTCTAAAACAGATCTTCCTGAAGGGACTTCCACTTCACTATCTGAAGGAATCGGAACTTGAATCATATTCAAATTCGCTTGAATTTCTACACTTCGTTGGCCTCCTTGACCAGCATCAGAAAATTCAACAGAAAATTTCCCTTCGTCAATGTCACTAAAAACGGGAAAACCTTCCACGAAAATATGGTAATCAACCGTATTTTGTATGCTGTCTAAAAAGCGAACCGAACCATAGTTTGTTCCCAACCTGCTAACGTATTGATAGCTATCTGTATACTTATCAAAATTATCCTCTTCTGAGATAACTCCCTGAAAATCAACGCGTTGATCGTCTGGTTCAATCACCATCGATTCAGAACCATCATAAATATTTAGCTCTTCGGTATCTTCGTTACTGCGCAGGTTCCTAGGATTGGTAAAAAAGGAATCTCGGAAAACTGTATACGGTCGCGAAGATGCAATATAACTAAACTGTTTTAATTCAACTGGCTCATCATTGTAATATTCAAAATAATCAAGCCGTTCATCTTTAACGACATCATACCAATCATTTGATTCTTCCTGCAGCGTATCTTGGATATCAGTCAACGGTGATTGTATATCTGCCTCTGCTATTAAACGATCATTTTTATTGATAAAACGTATTTTTTGCTGTTCAAAATCCAGTTGGATCTTCTGAAACCTAAAGTCCTCTGCGTCTCCTTCTGTTGATAATTCCACATCAAAAAAATCAGTATAATTTTCTATAGGAATCAATGCAGCATAATCCATTTCAAGCCCTTCAGACATTTGCATGTGTTGTGCAAGTTCTTCATTTGAATTATACGATTGAATATCTAACGAGCCAAAATTACTTTGTGCTACATTTGCTTGCAGATCTTCTAGTAAACTTTCAGTATTACTGGCTTTAGCCCCATTATCTTTTATTTCTACTGTCTTTAGTGGCAAAAAAACATCGGAAGCCGTGGTATAGTCTTGTTGACTTTGTGTCTCAGTATCTTCAGTTTCTTCAACCACAGATTGTTCTTCACCGGCCGGGCTAACCCATATCAGGTAAGAAAGGTAGAAACTCAAAGCGACCATTAAAGCTAAGCCTATCCCCAAAAAATATTTTGAAAACTTCATTCCCACCAATCCTCCTCATAAGGTTCATAAGGCAAGCTAACGAAAAAGGTTGAGCCCACATGCTCACGACTTTCAACCCAGATATTGCCTCCGTGAGCTTTTAACACTTCTTTAGAAATCGCAAGGCCTAAACCTGTGCCCCCTTGTTTACGTGCACGTGCCTTATCTACCCGATAAAATCGATCAAAAATTTTATTAAGATCATTAGGTGGAATGCCTAATCCTTGGTCGGTAATGCTTAATAAAATGTTATTGTGTGTTTCCATCAAACGAACGGTTATTATGCCGCCGTCTGGTGAGTATTTCACTGCATTATTCATAAGATTGTCAACCACTTGAATCATCCGATCCGTATCAACTTCAACCCACAAGTCGCGTTTCGTAAATTCCCGTTGGATTTGATATTGTTTTTCATGTTCATCTACCATCATATCAAAGCGATCTAAAACGAAATTCACCAGTTCTTTAAAATTGATATATTCCAGTTGAAGCTGATAATTGCCGCTGTCCATTCTGGAAAGATTTAACAAATCATTGATCATACGAATCATCCGATCTGTTTCATTTAAAGTAACATTCAAAAATTTTGGTGCAATTTCTTCGTCTTTCCAAGCCCCTTCTGATAAAGCTTCAATATAACTTCTAGTACTTGTTAGAGGCGTGCGCAATTCGTGAGAAACGTTGGAAACAAATTCACGACGCTCTTGTTCCGTTTTTTCTTGCTCGGTTACATCATGTAAAACAGCAACCAAACCAGAAATAAATCCAGATTCGCGCCGAATCATAGAAAAATCAACTCGTAATAGTACATTCTCCAGATTTTTATCTGCAGAAGAACGTTCTAGTAAAATTTCATCCGGGTTTTCTAAAAGTTTCCGCAAGGTGTAATTCTCTTCAATATCAAACAACTCTAAAATCGATTGACCGACTGCATGTTCCCGCTCGACGTTTAACAAAGATAAGGCCATCTCATTAATGATAATCACCTTTCCTCGACGATCGGTCGCCACTACACCATCGGTCATATGCGATAGCACACTATTTAATCGATTCCGTTCTGATTCCATCGCCTCTTGGGTTTCTTCAATTCGTTCACCCAGCTGGTTAAAGGTGAGCGCTAATTCGCCTAACTCATCATTTCCTTTAACTTGGACTTTTCGACTATAATCACCCTTGGCTATTCGTAAAGCTTGTTCTCGCATTTCACCAATTGGCTGAGTGATGGAACGTGCCACTAAAACAGCTACAATCATCGAGATGAACACCGCAATTACCGAAGCCGTAATAAAAATCAGCGCAATATCATTAATCGACCGATATTGTTGTTCTAAATTACTTTTGATATACAACGCGCCTACCACCGTATCCCCTGTTGATTGGATCGGCTGGACATTGATCTGAACACGATCAGAAGTCCCCTCATCAATGGCTACTAAACTTTTCGTAGAAAAATCATCAATATAAGGATCATCATTTTTTTGACCGACCATGTATCGCTCTGAAACGCTTGTGGTAGCACGAATGTTGTTTCTTTCATCCACTACTTTCATTTCCAGTACATCGGGCGAATCACTATTATCAAGCACGCGTTGGATTTCATTGTTTTGTTGGCTGTTATTGGTGTCATCTTGTTGTCCCAAGTGGTTCCCCAAAGTACCCGCCAAAGTTTCTGCTTGAGCATCCATACTTGTTTTAAAATTTTCAATTGTCGATCGTTCCAACCCACGAATAAAATACGCCCCGATAATCTCGATTGAAATAAGTAAAATCAAGATAAATGTCAGGGCGATCTTAAAGTTCACCGATCGAAAAAAGCGAACCTTGTTTTTCATATCACGTTACTCCTGTTCTGGATTGCGTAAATAATAGCCTACGCCACGGCGGGTGACTAAATAGCCTGGATGGCTGGCATTATCTTCGATTTTTTCACGCAAGCGACGTACGGTGACATCTACTGTACGCACATCACCAAAATAATCGTAGCCCCAAACTGTTTGTAATAAATGTTCACGCGTCATGACTTGGCCGATATGCTGTGCCAAATAATGAAGTAATTCAAACTCACGGTGAGTTAAATCAATCTCTTCCCCATTTTTTGTTACCATGTAAGCATCAGGATGAATGGTAATATCATTCACTGTAACTTCTACATTTGCAGGTTGTTCGTTTCCCTTGCCGCTGGATGAACCCCGACGCAAGTTAGCTTTGACACGTGCCACCAGTTCTCGGTTAGAAAACGGTTTTGTTACATAATCGTCAGCGCCTAGTTCCAGTCCTAAGACTTTATCAATTTCTGCGTCTTTGGCTGTTACCATGATAATAGGTATCTCATGTGATTTACGAACTTCACGCGCTACTTCCAAACCATCCACTTTAGGTAACATTAAATCAAGCAGGATTAAATCCGGTTGTACTTCTTCTACCTGTGTTAATGCTTCTTCCCCATCGTAAGCTGTATAAACTTCATAACCTTCTTTTGTCAAATTAAATTTGACAATGTCACTAATTGGTTTTTCATCATCAACTAATAATATTTTTTTCAAAAAATTTCACCTCGTTTATTTAACACTTATATACACGTCGTTTCTATTATACATGATTTTGTTCTTAGTTTCATTAAAACAAAGTAAACTCTTCATTTTAAGCCCCCCAAATAATACATTCTTAGCCAAAGCATATCCCCTTAACCCTTTCTCTTATTGAATAAAAAGAGGCCTGCCGATAATCATCGACAGGCAAGGAGTAAAAATGAAAAAGTGTTAGGGTTGTCTTATAAAAGACATTTTGTTGGTATGAGTCTATAGTAATCTCTAATTATGAATAATTTATGAAAGAAAGACTGCTTTCGTGTAAAGATTTTATAATAAAACTTTAAAAGCTAAGTGTAAAATTTATTGAGGTTAATGCTAGACGAATAAAAAAGAAACCGTTACTCTAGTTATTGGGCTGTGACAGGCACTAATAACAGAGGCGGTTTCTTATGGAGTCTATTGTAACAGATTTAGTTGAAGTAATGAAGAAGGAAACGAATTTTTTAGCAAGAGAAAAAGCCATGATGGTCTTTTTTGCCCAACTCCTAGCGACGATAACACAACTTGCCTTCCAAATTCTCGATGCGGAGGTTTCGGCCCAATGCAAAAAGGAAGGCTTTCAAGTGGACCGTAAAAGTGAACGAACGGTGACTTTCTTATTTGGCACCGTGACCTATGTTCGCCGCCGAATGAAAAATCAAGCCAATGAAATTCGTTATCCTTTGGATGAATTTCTGGGTATTCGGAAGAGCCTCCGTTATAGCTCTCTTGTGCTACGCAACGTTTCCCAATTGGGGACAACGATGGTCTACCGTCACGTCTCCCAAGCGATCGACTGTTTGACTTCTTGGCGTATGAGCCATCAAAATGTGCAACAACTGGTGGTCAAAACCGGAGAACTGGTTCAGACACGAAGTACCCATGAAAGTCGTTACGAGGGGACATTTCTAAGAAAAAAGTGCCCTACTTATATCTAGAAGGCGACGGAGTGAAGATTGGCGGTCAGAAGAAGCAGTCGCTGGAAATCCATCGTTTTCAAGTAAGTGAAGGGAGCCAGAAAGTCGGGCATCGCTCGGAAATGATCGCTCCTCACTTTGTCAGTCATCTCAATCGACAACAAGCGCAAAAAGAAATAATGAACTATATTCAAGCGCATTATGATCTAACAAATACCGTTGTCGTTTCCAATAGTGATGGAGGTTCAGGCTATGAAAAAGCTGTGTTTGATGAACTTTCCTTAGGCTGTTTACGTCATGAACACTTTCGTGATCGGTATCATGTCCATCGGAAAATCAAAGAACGCCTGTCTTTTGTCCCGCAACTTCAAAATCGGATGATCCAGGCGATCCAACATTATGATTGGCAAGAGGTCCAGCTTGTCTTAGATACCTCGGAAAGTTTGATCGAAGAAAAGGAAGCCGAATCCTTGGAACAATTGCGCTTACTCCATCATTATCTTCAAAGGAATTGGCCGTATTTAAAACCTCGGAAAGCCCGAGGAATCGTGGATCCCAAAGCTTGTATTGGCACAATCGAAAGTACCCATCGGAAGATGACCTACCGGATGAAGCGCCAAGGTCGTTTATGGACAAAAACAGGGGCGCAGGCCATGATGCGTGTCATTGATAGTTTAAGAAACCAAGAATTTGACGGTTGGTTGAACCAATATGAAGCCTTACCGAATGATGTACTCGCCCAGGAAAAGCGTTGGAAAGCCATGAAACGTTGGGTACAGAAAAAGCCTAACTTTCAAACGCATGAAGGGGCATTTAAGGGCCAAATTGGTGAAGGAAAAGCTAAAAGTGCCCCTTTAGGCCAATTCGCCAAAGGATTGGAGCAATTAATAACGACACCGAATTATATCTAATAAAAACTTGTTTTTGTTAGATATCATGAGGTCTAACCGAACGAACGTGAGGTAAAAAAATACAAAAAGTGTCTGTCCCAAAGGTCATTTTTTATTCAACCTCAAAAAATTTGACACATACCTTTAAAAGCAAGCCATTGCATCCATTTTAGCAAATAATGTTACAATAAAGAGAATAAGACAAGGAGGGTTTTTATGGAAAATACAATGAAAGCTGTCGGGCTCTACCGTTACCTGCCAATTGATGATCCAGAAAGTTTACTAGATTTAACCATCCCTAAACCGCAAGCAACGAATAAGGATTTACTCGTACGAGTCAAAGCAATTTCAGTCAATCCTGTTGATACTAAAATACGGGGGCCGAAAGATAAAGTTGAAGAACAACCCAAAATTTTAGGTTGGGATGCTGCTGGCATCGTAGAAGAAGTAGGGGAAAATTGCACTCTATTTCAACCTGGCGATGAAGTTTTTTATGCTGGTGCTGCCAATCGTCAAGGAGCAAATAGCGAATTTCACTTAGTCGATGAACGAATTGTCGGAAAAAAACCAAGTACCTTGGATTTTGCGGCCACAGCCTCTTTACCGCTGACTTCCTTAACCGCTTATGAAGCATTATTTGAGCATTTAGGACTTACTCAAAACAAAAGCGAAAATGTCGGTAAAAAATTATTAATCGTTAACGGCGCTGGCGGTGTTGGTTCTGTAGCCATTCAATTAGCAAAAAGCATAGACTTGACTGTAGTTGCAACTGCCTCTCGGCCAGAAACTCGCGATTGGGTGAAAAAACAAGGCGCAGACTTTGTGATTGACCATCACCAAGACTTTGCACCCCAATTACAAAAAATAAACATGACCGAAGTTGATTACATTCTTTGTTTACATTCGACAGAGTTACATTGGTCAGCAATGGCAGATGTTATTGCTCCTTTAGGGAAAATTTGCTCCATTGTGGAAACTGAAAAACCTGTTGAATTAGGTTTGTTAAAAGACAAAAGCGCAACATTTACTTGGGAATTTATGTTTACCAAATCGAACTATCAAACGAACTTAATAACCCAACATAATTTTTTAAATGATATTGCGCGCATGATTGATGCAAAAGAAATTCATGCAACTATCAACCAAAATTACGGTCCTATCAATGCAGAAAATTTGAAGAAGGCACACAAACAATTGGAATCAGACACTACCATTGGAAAAATCGTTTTAGAAAACTTTGCATAACTAATAAAAACGGGGATTGAGACAGTGACTACTGCACTGCTTCAATCCCCGTTATAAAATTCTACTAAACTTTATGTGCCGCTAGTATCAACATCATCGGCCGACGTAATTCTTCTTGCATTTCTTTACTTGCATCTAACATTTCTTGTGGCGGCTTTGGCTCAACCAAATCATCAAGAACAAACCCTTGTTTAAGTAATGTCTGGACGTAGGTAGTTAAGCTACGATGATATTTTGTAATTGAAAAGCCTAAAAAATCAGTGCTCCTAGCTCCCTCAGAAAAATAACGATCTACTGGCCAATGGCTAATTTTTCCATCTGAATCAGTTATCCACTGTTCAGAACCTTGCGCCGTAAAAATAGGATGCTCAACGCTCATCACCAGTTTCCCGCCAGGTGCAAGTTGCCCATAGATTCCCTTGATTAAACCAAGATAGTCTTTAACATAATGGATCGCTAGTGAACTAATAATGACATCAAAAGTCTGATTCAGTTATTCTAATCCAAACATATCCATTACTTTATATTGGACATTCATATTTTGGGTCATGGTTTGTGCTTGCTGAATCATTTTTTCTGAATTATCAATGCCAACTACTTGCTTAGCACCATTATCAGCCGCATATCTGCAATGCCAGCCATAACCGCAGCCTAAGTCTAGGACTGTTTTTCCAACAAAGTTGGGAAATACTTCTTTTAAACGATGCCACTCTCCTGCTCCCTTTAGACCGTATTTTGAACGATCCATTTCGGCATAAGCATTAAAAAAATTGGGATCGTCGTAATTTGATCGCATTTTTTCCCTTCTTTCCTAAAATTGTCATCACTGAAATCGCAAAAACCGAGGCATTTATCCTCACTTCGTTCAAACGCAGTTTACATAATAAGCGTTTCAAATAGATGTGGTTGAACGGTCGGTTTCTCCCATGGACATTTTTTCAAAAGCAGTTTCAGCGATTTCATTTTTTGGCATTTTTTCTTTTATCCGTTTGAGACATTCATTATGGTCATGCTTGCGTGCTATACACTGATAACGCCCAAAAAGCAATATAGAATGATGGGCTGGATACCACATTTCTTCCGGAAGTTTCTCTGAGATGATTTTTTCTATCTCTTCTACAGAAGCATCTGGAAAAACAAAATGCAGTTTTTTCGTCACACGATTGACATGCGTATCTACAGCAAAAGCAGGTATATTAAAACCGTTCGTTAAAACAACATTCGCCGTTTTTCTACCAACACCTGGTAAAGAAATTAAATCCTCTCGATTAGCCGGAACTTGCCCCTCAAATTTTTCTAATAAAGCATTGCTCATATTTTTTAAAAATTTCGCTTTGTTATTAGACAAGCCAATGCTTCGGATATTTTTTTGAATTTCTTCTAAAGAAGCATCAGCCATTTTCTCAGGCGTTGGGAAATTTTCAAACAATTTTGGTGTTGCTTTATTGACGGATATGTCGGTTGTTTGCGCACTTAAAATAACAGCACATAACAGTTGAAAATTCGTTTCATAATTTAATTCTGTTCCCTTTTTAGGATAAAGTTTGATAATTGCTTGAACAGCTTCGGTTAATTCTTTAACATTTAGTAAAATTTCTCCAGACACATGATCCTTCCCTTCTGTTTTATATAATTAAATCCTAGCCTTTTTTCCTAGACTCGTCAACTTTTGTCCTGTATATCAGAGACGCTAAAAAAATATCTATCAAGAATAGTCCATGTGACCTCTTGATAGATATTTCATATTAAGCGACTGCTTTTTTCATTTCTCTTGTTTGGGTTTTCGTTTCTTTTGTTTTGGCTGGTTTGAATCCTTTCAAACGCAGGGCATTTAGTAAGACAGAAACAGAACTTAAACTCATCGCAGCCCCAGCAAACATAGGGTTAAGTAACGGTCCGCCAAATAAGAGTAAGACGCCCATTGCAACCGGGATGCCAATTGTATTATAAGCAAAAGCCCAAAATAGATTTTGTTTAATGTTTTTAATGGTGGCTCGACTCAATTCAACCGCTGTTGGTACGTCCATCAAGTCACTACGCATCAACACAATATCAGCAGATTCAATCGCAACATCTGTACCAGAGCCAATCGCCACACCTACATTGGATTGCGCTAAAGCAGGCGCGTCATTGATGCCATCACCGACCATCGCGACATGAAGCCCTTCATTTTGTAAGTTTTGTACTTCATTGGCTTTATCTTCAGGTAAAACTTCACTAAAGACCCGATCAATTCCAACTTGTTTCGCAATGGCTTCAGCTGTCCGTTTGTTATCACCTGTAATCATCGCAACTTGCAAGCCCATACTATGCAGTTTATCAATCGCTGCAATACTATTTTCTTTGATCGTATCTGCCACTGCCACAATGCCAATCAATTGACTATCAGCTGCAATAAACATCGGCGTTTTTCCTTCACCAGCTAATCGATCGGAAACTTCTTGCGCATCTAACATCGCAATTTCATTTTCTGTCATTAATTTTTTATTTCCCAATAAAATCGTTTGATTATCTACCATAACTTGAATACCATGCCCTGGAATCGATTGGAAATCTTTGACCGCTTGTAATTTTAATTTGCTTTCTTTAGCACTTTCCACGATGGCTTCGCCTAGTGGATGCTCAGAACCTGTTTCAGAAGCAGCCGCTAATGCTAAAACCTCTTCTTTTTGATAGCCGTTGTAGTTAATAATATCGGTAACAATAGGTTTTCCTTCTGTAATCGTTCCTGTTTTATCAAATACAATGGTTTGGACCTTTTGAGCTTCTTCCAGTGCGTCTCCGCTTTTGATCAAGACACCATTTTCAGCGCCTTTTCCAGTTCCTACCATGATAGCTGTAGGAGTAGCTAGGCCTAAAGCACAAGGACAAGCAATCACTAAAACGGAAATGGTAATCGTTAAAGCAAAAACCCACGACTCTTGCCCTAAAAAGAACCAAGCTAAGCCAGAAAGCACAGCTAAACCAATCACAATAGGTACAAATACCCCCGAAACTTTATCCGCTAATTTAGCAATCGGTGCTTTTGAACCTTGGGCATCTTCTACCAATTTAATAATTTGTGATAAAGTCGTGTCTTTTCCTACTTTAGTTGCTTTAAAGCGGAAAGAACCATTTTTATTGATACTTGCGCCCACGACATTGTCACCCATATTTTTTTCAATCGGGATGCTTTCACCAGTAATCATTGATTCATCGACGGCTGAACTTCCTTCAACCAATACGCCATCAACTGGAATTTTATCCCCTGGGCGAACGACAACAATGTCGTCCGTCATTACTTCATCAATCGAAATTTCTTTTTCTTCCTCATTACGGATCACACGCGCTGTCTTGGGCGCTAATCCCATCAGTTTTTTAATGGCATCTGATGTTTTCCCTTTTGAAACGGCTTCTAAATATTTACCTAAAGTAATTAATGTTAAAATAACAGCCGCAGATTCAAAGTATAAATCAGGATGTCCGTGATGAACTTCTACCCGACCAATCGCTAGAAGCGCCGTCATCACAATGCCTTGTAATAACGCAGCAGTGGTTCCAATTGCGATTAACGAGTCCATATTAGGATGGCCTTTAAACAATGATTTAAAGCCTACTGTGTAAAAGGAACGTCCTAAATAAATAACGGGTAAGGTTAAAGCCAATTGAGTCGCTGCAAATGTAATCGTATGTTGCATCGGATCGAGGAATTCAGGAAGCGGCAATCCACCAAATGGAAGCATTGGACCCATCGCAATATATAATAGTGGTACGGTAAAAATAGCCGACCCTACGAACCGAATCCACAGATCTTTCATGTGTTTTTGTTTTTTATCTGTATCATCAGTCACGTTTGTGTTAGTAGTTTCAACTGCAGCTTGATAACCTGCATCCTGCACCGCTTTGACTATATCGCCTGCTGTGATGACATCTTCATCGTAGCTGACATTCATTTTTTCAGTGGCTAAATTAACTGCGACATCGTCAACGCCCGCCACTTTCCCTACGCTTTTTTCAATCGCTTGTACACATGAAGCGCAGGTCATTCCTTCAATTTCAAAAGACTGTGTTGCAATATTTTTAAGTGCCTTATAACCCGCATTTGAAACAGCATCTTCAATGTCTTTTCCGGCAACTACAGTTGAGTCGTAAGAAACATCCATTTTTTCAGTGGCTAAATTGACCGCAACATCGTCAACACCGCTAAGTTTTCCTACACTTTTTTCAACAGCTTGGACACATGAAGCACAGGTCATTCCTTCTATGTTATATGTATCTTTCAACAAGTTTTTCATCCTCCTTGTAAAAGATTGAGGCTAGTACAAAAGCTTTCATCGGCTATGATACCTTTGATGTATCGTTACTGAAAATAAATGAACGCTAACCTCAATCAATTACTAGCTACTCTTTTTCCGCTGTATAACCTGCTTCACTCACAGCATCTTCAATATTTTCAGATTGCACGGCATTTTCATCAAACGTGATTGTTAACCTTTTTGTGTCTACATTCGCGTTAGCATCTTGAATGCCACTTAGTCTGTTTACTGCCTCTTCAATTTTGGCTTTGCAATGAGCACAAGACATATCTGGCACTCGATAAGTATTCGTAGTCATAATAATTTTCCTCCAAAAATCTAAATTTTATATACACATACATTTTACTTGTTTCACAGTGTGTTGCCGTTTTTCATTGATCATCGCTTCAAATTTATCTTGCAATGATTGTACCGTTTCTTTACTAGTGATCACTTCTTTGGTCCAAACAATTTTCATTACTGGCCACTTGGCATTTGTTACTTGCATGGCTTATTCTTCCCCAGCTTTGATCTCACTTTCAACAACCCACTGATGATTTTTTATCCAACGATCTTGATCAGATGAGTAATAATCAATCATATAAACCGGTTCTGTTGTCATGCGTTCGATTGTTCCGGTAGCACCTTGCATTCCTGGCATATGCTTTGCAAGAATGGTTACTTGCTCTCCAACCTCAACACTACCTTCATATTTTACTTCACCGTCTACAACCCATTTATGATCTGTAATTTGTTCATTTGTAGTTGTATCATTATAAGTAACAGAATACACCGTCGTATCATATACACCATCAACAATCGCCTTAGCATGATACATATCCGACATATGATCAGTTAATAATTCTATCCTAGCTCCTACAGGGTATTTTGCGTTTGTCGCTACCTTAATGCCTGGTGGTAGATGACCACTTTCATCGTGATGCATATGATCCATGTGATTCATATGATCTCCTCCGTTTACGTTTGTAATTTTTATTACACTCTTAATATACAGTTTACGTTTACATATGTCAACGAAAAACATAAACTTTTTTGAAATTTCCTTTAAGCAGCCGACAGTAGGTGCTATTTTATTGTCTATTCTGGATAAACTAATTTTTCTGGTCGTACTGCTTTATAAAGAGCAAAAGCGCCGTTTAGATTTTGCACATGAAATCCGTTTTGTTTAAGAATACGTTCGGCAAAATAACTGCGCAAACCGCTATGGCAACTAACAATATACAATTGTGAACAAAAACAAAATCGTGATAAACTAGATACTAGTAAATAAATGAACTGAAAAGAGGTCGAATGATGTTACGTAGTAAAGATGTGGCAGAAATGTTGGATATTTCAATTTCTACAATTCGTTATTATGAAAAAATAGGAATTATCCCTCCTATTGAAAGAAATGCAAACGGCTACCGGATTTATACCAATTCAACCCTAAATTGGATTTATTTGATGAAATCATTACGAAATGCTGGGCTTTCAATTGAGTCACTGCTGGAATTTTCTAGGCTATCACAAGTAAAAGGACCCGAACGGAAAAAACAAAAGCAAGTATTAGAAGACCAGTTATATGAAATCGAGGGAAAAATTGCAGAAATGCAGCGTGTGCGTAACCTACTTTCTTATAAAATCGAAACCTATGATGACCATATAGCGATGTTTCAATCGGGTGAATTGACTTCTGAAACCGCAGAAGAACTTTGGAAAATAAAATTTTAATAATTCCTCTCTCTTGCCATGGAGTGCACTTTATACTTTAGAATGAAAATAGATTTTACGAGGAGGAATAAACATGCAAAACGCACTTAAATTGAACAACGGCGTAGAAATACCTATTTTGGGATTTGGGACTTTTCAAATTACAGATCCTAAAGAAGCGGAAGAATCCGTAACAAATGCAATTAATGCTGGTTATCGTCATATTGATACAGCGCAATCGTATTTGAACGAAGAAGCAGTCGGAAAAGGAATTCAACGCGCTGACGTTGCAAGAGAAGAATTATTTGTTACGACAAAAATTTGGATTGAAAATACAACTTATGAAGGTGTATTAGCTTCTTTCCAACGTTCTCTTGATCGCTTGCAATTAGATTATGTTGATTTATTGTTATTGCATCAACCTTACAATGACGTGTACGGTGCCTATCGGGCAATGGAAGAACTACAAGAAGCTGGAAAAGTTAGAGCTATTGGGCTTTCAAACTTTGCGGTTGACCGTGCGGTTGATTTAACTCTATTTAATAAAACAGTGCCTCAAGTGGATCAAATTGAAGTAAACCCATTCCAACAACAAGCAGATACGATTCCTGCACTAAAAGAAGAAGGGATTCAACCAGAAGCTTGGGCGCCATTTGCAGAAGGGAAAAATGATTTGTTCCATAATTCTGTCTTAACTTCAATTGCGGATAAATACAATAAATCCGTTGGCCAAGTTGTTATTCGCTGGTTAGTAGAACAAGAAGTCGTTGTTTTGGCCAAAACAACAAAACCTGAACGTTTGCAAGAAAACCTTGATGTATTTGATTTCCAATTATCAGATGAAGACAAAAAACAAATTGCTACATTAAACATTGGAGAAAGCCAATTCTTCTCCCATAGTGATCCAGAACAAATTAAATCACTAGCATCAAGAAAATTAGATGTTTAAACAAAGGAAGATTGAACTTGAAGACTCTTTATTTAATGCGACATGGGCAAACACTTTTTAATCAATTGCACAAAATACAAGGTTGGTGTGATGCGCCTTTGACCGAAACAGGGT
This sequence comes from Tetragenococcus koreensis, assembly GCF_003795145.1. Lineage (GTDB taxonomy): Bacteria > Bacillota > Bacilli > Lactobacillales > Enterococcaceae > Tetragenococcus > Tetragenococcus koreensis. The sequence continues at coordinate 1,200,536 of NZ_CP027786.1, forward strand.
TTAAACAAGCGCAGATCGCTGCCGAGTATTTTAAACAAAACAACATTCAAATTGAGAGTGCTTATTGTTCAACTTCTGAACGAACCTCCGATACACTGGAACAAATTACGGATATCCCCTATACACGTTTGAAGGGATTAAAAGAATGGAATTTTGGTGTATTTGAAGGAGAACCTGAATTTTTAAATCCTTCTTTACCTTATGGCGACTTTTTTGTTCCCTATGGCGGAGAAAGTGAAATGGATTTGAAAAAAAGAGTAGCGGAAACTGTCATGGATTTTATGAAGAAAGAACCAAATGATACAGTTTTAGCAGTCTCTCATGGCGCGTCCTGTCGTCAATTCATGCGCTACTGGGCTCACACTAGTGAAGTTGAGCAAAAAAGCAAGTTAAGAGAGTGTTGTATTTTAAAATTTGAGTTTGAAAATAATCAGTTCAAATTAGTCGACATCATTAACCATGATTTTAGTTCGATTGGATAAAACGATGTAAAAACATAAATTTTGAGAGAGTGATCTGGTCAAGCCCGAAATCTTGTGTAAAAGTACAAATGCAATCTACACCCTAATTTTATGATTCTATTTTCTCTCGAAGCGTATTCTAGGTCTAAGCAGGGGACAGATTTGACAACGAATCTATTCAGGCATGGTGATCTTGGGCTGTTCCTTCGGTCTTCAACCTAAGAACAGGCGCCCATTTCGCTATTCGCGAATACCATGCCTTCATTCATTGTCCAATCGTAACTCGTTTTCTTCTAGGTTTCATCTTCTGAAGAAGTGTCCTCCTTTCCTAGCACAGGCCCTTTTAAAAACGCTCTGGGGGCTTTTTGCCATGCTTGATGAATATCCATTAAAACCGCACCAATTAAACGTTCGGCGGAATCAACGTTAGGGAAAATAGAGACTACCTTTTCTCGTCGTCGAACTTCCCGGTTTAAACGTTCCAAGGAATTCGTTGTTCGTAAGGAAACGTGATAATCTTCTGGTTCACTTAGATATTGTAAACCATCGTAAAAGCCTTGATCTAAAAGAGCTAATACTGTTTTATAACGCGTATCATCTTGCACGTGATCTTCGAACTTTTGACGGGCTTCTTTCGCTTCTTGTAAGGTATTGGCGCGGAAGATCTTTTTCAGATGATAGCGAGCTTCTTGATTGTTTTTCTTAGGCATCTGGTCGATCATATTTCGTAAGAAATGGACGGTACAACGTTGCCATGCAGTACCGGTAAAGATTTCCTGTATGGCTTTTTTTAGCCCCGCATGAGCATCGGAAATAATTAAGCGAGGTTGGGTCAAGCCCCGTTCACGCAAGTCTTGGAAAAACCTTTTCCAACTCGTGGTGGATTCTTCCTCGCTGACTTGAAATCCTAAAATTTCTCGTCGATTCTTTTGATTCACTCCTTGGGCGATATAAACCCCTTTACTGACCACTCGATGGTCTTCACGAACTTTGATATACATGGCATCGACATAAACATATCGAAAGGAACTGTAGGTTAAGGAACGATTTTTAAAGGCTTGAATTTCCGGATCGAGTCGTTTCATCGTGTTAGAAACAAACGACTTCGATACTGATTCGCCGCATAACTGTTCAACGATATGGGTTACTTTTTGCGTCGATACTCCCTGGACGACGGCTTCCATTAAGCTTAATACAAAAGCCTGGTCTTTTCGTTGGTATTGTTCAAAAATTTTCGTGGAAAACTCGCCCGAACGAGTACGTGGAATTTTCAAGCGGAGTTTTCCTACGGCTAAAGTGAAATCTCGTTCGTAATACCCATTCCGATAATCCAAACGATGATCATTGCGCTCATAATTTTTCGCTTGGATAAATTCATCCCTTTCGACTTCCATATAAGCGTTAAATACCGTCACAGCTAAAGACTTCATCATCATGTTCATATCGCTTTGCATAATAGCCTCTGTTAATTCTTCAAAATTTATATTAATATTAAGTTGGGTCATATCCATCTTCCTTTTCAATGTTTTTCTGGGTAAATTACATTGTACCAGAGATGGATATGATCTCTTTCTTTTTACACAATTATATGGAAACAACTAGTGAAACCTTATTTATTGTCAAACAATTTAAAGGAGTCATACAAAAGTGAAAATTGGTGCATCATATTTGAGCTAGTTTTAAAATAATAACATTATTGGTGGCACATCAAGCAATGTGGCCCCAATCCATAAAATATTGGTGGGATATCAGGCGATGTACCTCCGATTTATAAATTATTGGGGGGACATCAGGCAATGTGCTTCCAATTTGTAAATTATTGGGGTGACATCAGGCGATGTACCTCCGATTTATAAATTATTGGGGGGACATCAGGCAATGTGCCTCCAATTTATGAGTTATTGGGACGACATCAGGCGATGTACCTCCGATTTGTAAATTATTGGGGTGACATCAGGCGATGTGCCTCCAATTTATGAGTTATTGGGACGACATCAGGCGATGTGCCTCCAATTTATGAATTATTGGTGGCACATCGAAGAAGTTGCTTCCAATAAACATAAATATTGATGGGATATGTGACACAAAAAATTAATTTCACCAATGAGGAAAATTTTAGATATGGAATTACTTTTACAAAAACTAAAGGATATTTTCCATATGGACTTAGTTATGCTTGGTGGAGGCGGCGTTTTGAATTGGTCTTTCATTCAAGCGGGTCTTTGTGACGAAGTAAGCGTAGTTATCGCACCAGCAGCTGATGCTTCAGCTACTTCCCCTTCTTTATTTGATACCAAAGAAAACTTAACAGATGATACACCCGTATCTTTCACTTTGAAAAATGTAGAAACTAAAGAAGATAGTACTGTATGGTTAACCTATAGTGTAAATAACGCAGAAACTAAATAATAAATTTGAACCTCTCGTCACTTTGCGAGAGGTTCCATTTGTATCTAACTATTCTCATTACTTTTACTAACCAGCAAATCAGCGATAGTCGGATGAATGAGTTCAATCAAATCATTAACCGAAATGACCACACTTTTATCCAGTTCTCCTGCTGAAACAACAATTCTTTGGTAATTTTTTATCTCTTGGTCAAACATTATCGGGTATTCAGGATGATGTAAAAAAATCCCAATCGGAGTATTTGCGCCGTGTGGGTAACCGGTTGTTTCCAGTACATAATCCATCGGTGGCAAACCGATCTTTCTGTTTTTTGACACAGCAGCAGCTTTTTTATAATCCAAACGGGAGTCTAAAGGAACAAGTGCAATTGTCGGACCTGTTTTATTCCCTTTAAGTACCAACGTTTTAAAAATTGGCGTTTCATTTTTATCAATCTTTTCTGAGGAAAATTCATATGATTCATAAGGGATGTTTTTTTCTTCTAGAAAAAATTCTACTTCATTTTTGGACATTACCTTTCCTCTTTTCCAATAATTTATACATGTTCTGTCATTAAAAAACAAAGAAAGACAGCGTGATACTTTTCTAAGCCCCTATCTTTCTTCTACTTTAAATTTCATAAAATTAACGAACACACTATAAATATCATAAGAAATACGTGCAATGAAATCAAATATAGCGAATCGTTGCTAAGTAAGTATAAGATCTACTGAGGTTTCATAGCGGAAAAAGAAATGGGCGCTCTTTTCATTAAAATATTAAAAACAAAGACAATTTCTTATGGAACCGATCATAAAGAAAGGTCGCTTACGTTGTAGAAAAAATGTGTGAAATGCTGGCTGCCTTTAGCATTCCAAAGAAACAAATTTTGGCAAAGGTCGTATTTGCTGGAGTTATACCATGGCTTTCGTAAACGAGTGAGGTAAAACAGAGTTTATCTCACTAATTTGCTATTCCTATGGGATAACTGTTTTTTTATACCATCACTTTTACTTTCTTATGTGCTAAATTTAGCCAAAAGCTCTTTTTTCATCCCTTTTTCTTAAATCAAGAACATAACTTTGGCAAACTAGTGAGACTATTTGTAAGTTATACTACCAGTTTGCCATTCTTATGTGATTGTTTCCTTTTTATCCCATGGTTTTCTTCAACTAATGAGATAAGTTGTCGCTAGTTACTCTCCCTTATTCTAAATCTTCAGGTATATTCCAGTAGTCATCTTCGTTTTGTTCATCTAAAAACTCAGCAAATTCATCTGATTGATAAGCGTCAACTACAGCTTGGGCCCACTCTGAGTCTACATCTTCTTCGTCAACAGTTGCTATAATTTCAAATTCGTCTACAATCTCTTCATTTAAAAGACTTGAGGAAGTGTCCATACCAGCACTATAAACAATGGCTCCAGAAATGACACCATAGTCAATATCTTCTAAAGTTCTTGGTATTTGATAAGTATCCATTTCCACAATCTCTAAGTTATAAGGATTGTCAACGATGTCACTTGATGTCGCTTCAATAGGGTTCACGTCATCCTCTAAAGTGACCCACCCTGCTTGTTCTAATAAAAGTAATCCACGGGCAGTATTGGAAGCATCATCTGGAATCGCGACAGTGTCATTTTCTTCTACGTCATCTAGTGAGTCTTTTTCCCCACCGTAAATTCCCGTAGGAGCAGAAGGAATGGTTATTAATTTGGCTAAATTTGCGTCATTGTTTTCATTAAAGTCTTCTAAATAGGCTTCATGTTGGTCAACATTTAAATCTATTTCACCTTCGCTTAAGGCGATATCTGCTTGCAGTAAATCATCAAAATCCGTTTCTGTAACCGTATAACCTTCATCTTCTAAAATAGGCTCAATTCCTTCGCTAAATAAATCACTATACGGACTAGGAGCCATGCCTATATGAATCTCATTTGCGTCATCTTCTGTGTCTCCAATGCCACATCCTGCTATAAAAAGTAAAGTAACACTTAATAATCCAACAATACTACCAATTATCTTTGTTTTGCGCATTTTTCTTCCTCCTCTAAAAAAGCTTCTGATGTTTAGAATAGGTTCAGTGTAGGATTGTATAAACAAAAAGTATATGGTTTATATTGATGGAATACACAAAAAAATGATATATTATGCTCTTAATTTTTGTACAACTGAAATAGCTAATCAGAATTTTCCCAAACCATAACAAATTCCTTTTCTCCTGTATCTTCATCGATCGTTTCATCTTTGGTAACAAAACCCTCTCTCTGATAAAAACGGATCGCTCGTTGATTTTTCTGGTAAGCTTCCAAAGTTAACTTTGCCTTTCTTGCCTTGCAATAATCAAGTAGCTGCTTGCCAATTCCTCTTGATTGCTTTGTACTATCAATAAAAAAACCAGCAATATAATAGTCTATCAACCCAATAAATCCTACGATTTTATCGTTGTTGTCTATATAGACATAGACTTCTGATTGTGGCAACTGCTCTTTTACGCTATCGGACTGACTATTCCAATAAGTGTCACTGATAAAATCATGCGCTTGGATATTTTCTTTCAGCCATATAGAAAGCACTGCTGTGAGATCCTCTTTTTGTAATTTTCGAATCATTTTTTTACTTCTCCTTCTTTTTTCTAGGATAAATGCCCTAGATATGGTATTTTAAAATTGGTATAGTTATAATATTAAATAAAATTCCCCCGCGGAGGCAATACGAATTATGAAAAAAGGAAACACAATTGAAATCATTGCTATTTTATCACTTTCTTTCATTCTTACATCTACCTATTCTGTTTCAGGAGTCGTGCCAACTTTATTAAATGTTTTTAGTTCTTATTCACGTTCATCTGTTGAATTTTTGGTCTCCATTCCTTCTATATCAATGATTGTCATGATTGCATTAAGCCCATTAGTAGCTAAAATATTGAGTGAACGAACTACCATTATTTTAGGTTTATTAACTGCTGGTTTTGCTGGAATTATGCCTGCCTTTACTGCCGATTACTCTATGATCTTTATTTCTAGAATCATAACTGGAATCGGTTTTGGTTTGATTAACACTCGTGCAGTAAGTATTATCAGTGAACGTTTTAGTGGAAGAAGACGTGCGCATTTATTAGGTTATCGTACGTCAGTGGAAACTTTAGGCCAAACCATTTTAACGCTGATTGCTGGACAACTATTAATTTTAGGTTGGCAACCTGCTTTTTTAATTTATAGTATCTCGTTCCTCATTTTAATCATATACCTCTTCTTTGTCCCTAATGAAAAAACGATAGAACAAACAATCATAAAAAGAGAAGCCATCCCCTTACGCCAGTTACTCTCTGTATTTATCAGCGCTCTTTTTGGCGGCTTACTCATAGCAACAAATACAGCCAACTCTCTACGCATACCCAGCTACATTGTCGAAAATAATTTAGGTTCTGCTTTAACTGCCAATCGGATATTAAGTTTATTTATGTTTGCTGGTTTCATGGGAGGCGCTTTATTCGGCCCCCTTTTTACTACACTAAAAAAGCACTTCTTACCTGCAATGATGTTTATGGGCGCCATTGGGTTACTTTTTATCCCATTAAGCTCAACCATTTACCTCATAGCTGTAGGTGTTTTTCTTTGCGGATTTGCCATCACAAGTTCTGTTTCGAGTATTTTTACCAATTTACCTGAAAAAGTCCCCCTAACTTCTTTGAATACTGCTAACGCTATGGTATTAATCGGTTGCAATTTAGGCGCCACGGTAGCCCCTCTTCTTTTAAATTTAATTGGGAAACTAAGTACCAGCTTAGCTGTGCCTTTTGTGTTTTTTGCTCTAGTATTTTTTATAATTTCAGCAGGAGTCTTTTTGTTTCCTCGTATCACCAATAAATAAAATACTATTCTTAGAAAAGGAGGAATCATACAATGAAATGGTATCAAAGAAAAAGTTTTTATGTTCCCTTTTCAATCGTAATGGGAATTTTAGGTTTCGGTGCATAGTTTGCCAGTTTATTGGGGGGAAACGTTGACGAAGAATTAAATAAAGATTATTTTACAACCAAAGATGAACCCTTGTTCAAGAAGAAGAAAAAGTAGACAATGTCGATATTTATATGTCCATTAAATAAGCTGTGAAAACCACTGAAAACTCATGAGCGTAAAAATAGTATTAAAAAATGAATATCCTTCGTTTTCTCTCTCAAATTATCGATATAAATCTGTTATACTATAATAAAGATTATGAAGTACATCACAAGATAAGCTTTGTTACTTCTTTGGTGTAAATAATGGTTCGAGAGAAATATATTTTACAAGGAGAGAGATAAATGAAAATACAAGATATCATGAAAATATTAGAAAAAGATATGAAAGTCGCTGTCATTTCGACTGCCGATGAGAATAACCAACCTCACGCTCGTCATATTAATATCGGCGTAGCCAATGAAGATGGCGTCTTTTTCATGACCAGTCCCAAAACAAATTTTTACAAACAATTGCAAAGTAATCCTAAGATTGCTATTACCGGTTTTTTAGAAGAAGACTATTTAATTCAAGTCATACGAATTGAAGGGAAAGTTCGAAGATTAGGTAAAGATAAACTGCAAGAAGTGTTGGCAGATAATCCTTATATTGATCAAGTCTATCCTGATGAAGCGGATCGTCAAAGTGTGCAAGTTTTCCAACTCTATGAAGGAGAAGGCTTCTATCATAGTTTGACACAAGGGCATAAATACACATTTGAAATTAAACAAAACTAATATAAAAGGCAATTCAACCCGGAATGAGAAGGTTGAGTTGCCTTTTTACATTCCTAATTTACAAATACCTGACTTTTCCAATTTTTCGAATTAGAATTGCGATTGCTACTACTCCCGTTATGCATAAAACTACCGTACTAAAACTTCCCCAAAGGACAATTCCTACAGCTTCTACAGTAATAATCCCCATGCTGCATATCGCTGTGATAAGTGTTGCTGCTCCTTGTTTTACGACGATCATTTCATTCCTCCAATCGCAATTTGCTTAAACAGCAGGTTCGTTTTCTCTATAATTATTATCATTATCTTCAAAAAAGTAGTCGGTAACTTTCTTATATTCCTTTACAGAAACATCAGCATTTTTTGAATGTAACATTTCATATCTCACGCCGCCTTCTGTCATGATTTTTCCACTACCGACAAAACCGTTTCGCAAATAGAATCTCTTTCTACTTTTTCTTTGCTCATTATTTTCTGCGTCTTCACGTACTTCTTCCACTAACAAAATTATTTTATAATTTGCAAAATGCTTCCGAATCGTCTTCATAGCCTCTCTACCATAGCCCTTAGATTGAATCGTAGAATCAATAGCAAAATAAAAGATATACGCAAGGTTTTCGTACGTTGTATAATAAACAATGCCTACTAATTGCGATTCGGAAAAAATTCCTGAAAATTTCGCTTTACCTAATGCGATATTATTAATTAATATTTCAGCGGGTAGCTGTTCCTTTTGCGGGAAAGAGTTTAAATATATTCTTTTTGCATCCTTAAATGAGATTGAATCACTATTGAGTTCTTGAATAGTTAACATAATTGCCTCCATTACTTTCATTCATTATTCTTGAGTGACGTTATTTCTTGAAAATTTCTGTAATGCCACTATATTAAATCATAAAAAACTTCACATAGAAAAGTCAATCTCTTTGTTTTATTAATAATTAATTTTTTAAAGAGAGAAGTTATTTAACGTTTAGTCTTTTAATTATCACAAAAAAGCAGCCCTTAAGACTGTTTTATTAATTGTTTATTCATTAGTATATGTTCAATTGGAACATGCGCTTTGGTAAACTTTTCACCTGAAGAACTATAACTCAATCTTCTATAGAATGGTTCTGCTGTTATTCTAGCCTCTAATACAATAGAATTTTTTCCAATCAATAAGGCATATTCCTCTATAGCCTGCAATAATTTTGTCCC